>NZ_CBAYMC010000117.1:0-13333 GCF_964826245.1 Armatimonas sp.
ACTCCCGTGTCTTCGTTGATGTAGAGAGACTTTGTCCAGCTCTTGCCACCGTCGGTGGACTTGTAGAGCCCGCGCTCCGGGTTTGCGCCCCAGAGCTTGCCCAGCGCCGCGACATAGAGCGTGTTGGGGTCTTTGGGGTGCACCACGACACGCCCAATGTGCTGGGTCTTCTCCAAACCTAAGTGCTTCCAGGTCTTGCCCGCATCGTCGGACTTGTACATGCCGTAGCCCCAGGAGCTGCTCTGGCGGTTGTTGGCCTCGCCACTGCCCACATAGACAATATTCGGGTCGCTAGGCGCAATGGCAATATCGCCGATACTGCTGGTCTCGTAGCCATCGAAGATACTCTCAAACGTGGTGCCGTTGTTGCTGGTCTTGAAAATACCGCCTGCCGCCGTGGCGACATAGTAGGTCTTGGGGTCGGACTCCACCACTGCAAGGTCATCAATGCGCCCGCCCATGATCGCGGGGCCAATGTTGCGCCAGCTCAGATCCGTCAAGACAGGGTCGGTCTTGGTATCTTGTGCGAAGAGAGGGGAAGTAATGAGGCTTAAGCTAAGAATTGTCAAAGGGAGGAAATGGCATTTCATGCCGCGATTTTACCTGAAATATCCCTCCTCCCCCTACCCCTCCTCACAATCCTGGGAGGAGGGGGTATTATTTTTTGGATGCGCGTTAAAATTTGTGGAATTACGAACGTGGAAGATGCCTTGCTGGCCGCCGAGCTAGGAGCCGATGCGCTAGGCGTCATTGCCGTTCCGGAGACGCCTCGCTATGTGTCTGCAACAGTCGTTGCGCAGATCCGCGCCGTACTGCCGCCGTTCTTGCCGCTGGTCGTGGTGGCAAAAAATGCCCAGCAAGCCCAGGGCTACGAAAAGAGCGCGGATGCCTTCCAGCTCTACGACGGCCCACTGATTCCCGGCGCTCGCTGCGTCCGTGTGGTTCGGGTGCGCGACGACTCCAGCCTCGCCGCCGTCGCGCAGGCTGCCGCCGAGCTGGTAAGTGCGGTTCATCTCGATGCCTACCACGAGAAAGCCCTCGGCGGCGCGGGCGTCGCCTTCGACTGGAGCCTTGCCGTGGCCGCAAAAGCATCGCTTCAAGGCAAGCCTCTGATTCTCGCCGGTGGTCTCACCCCAGAGAATGTCGCGGAGGCGATTGCGCTGGTGCAGCCCTATGCCGTAGACATCTCATCGGGCGTGGAGGCGTTTCCGGGAAAGAAAGACCCGCAAAAGCTCCGCGACTTCATCGTGGCAGCGAAATCTGCCGGATAATAAGCCATGCGTATTGCGCCGTTTACCGAGTCTTGGTCAGATCCGCCGTATATCGAGCACCTAGGGCAGTTTGTACGCCTCGTGCCCACCAACCCAGCACGCGACAGCCTGGAGCTCTTTACCGCCGCTCATACAGGTGATTTTGAGGCCGTCTGGCGCTACATGACCCAGGGGCCATTTGAGAGTGAGATGGCATTTCGGCGCTATCTGGAGTCGCTTCAGAGCCGCGACGACTGGCAGCCGTACACCGTGCGGCGCCTGGACAACAGCGCGACTCTCGGGATGATCTCGGTGATGCGCATCGAGCCGCGCGATGGTGTTGCGGAGCTGGGGAGTATCTGGTACACCCCCAAAGCCCAGCGCACTGCTACCAATACCGAGACAATCTATCTCTTGCTCAAGCATCTCTTCGAAGCCTGTGACTACCGGCGCGTCGAGTGGAAGTGCGACTCTCGCAACGAGCGCAGCGCCGCCGCCGCCCGCCGCCTTGGCTTCGCGTATGAGGGCTGCTTCCGCCAGCACATGATCAGCAAGGGCGTCAGCCGCGACACGCTCTGGTTTGCGATGCTGGACGGCGAGTGGGAAGCAAAAAAAGCCCACTTCGAGCGCGTACTCTACTCGGGTGAGAGCGTCTCGCTGAGCGAGCTGAATGGAACTCCCCCCTAACCCCCGCCAGGCGGGGGGACAATAAGGAAATTCCCCTCCTCCCAGGATTGGGAGGAGGGGCAGGGGAGGAGGGTTAAAGCTCGATCGTGCCTTCGTAGACGAAGGCGGCGGGGCCGGTCATGTAGACGTGGTTGTTGATGCCCCACTGGATTCTAAGATCGCCGCCAGGGAGATGGACGAGCACATCGCGGCCCGTGAGGCCGTTGAGGTGCGCCGCCACTCCAACCGCACACGCACCGGTGCCACAGGCGAGGGTGGGGCCTGCGCCACGCTCCCAGATCTTCATGACAAGCTCATCGCGGCCCACGAGCTGGGCGGCATGGACATTGGTGCGCTTGGGAAACGCGGGGTGCGTCTCCAGCTTTGGCCCGACGCGCAAGATCAGCTCGTCAGTGGCTTGCTCGGGGAAGAAGACGATATGAGGGTTGCCCATGGAGACGCCCGTGATGTAGAGCACCTCGCCGTCTAGCTTCAGTGCCTCGTGGAGTACCGGGCCGGAAGGGCCTTCCATGGGGAGCTGGGCACGCTCTAGGCGCGGCTCGCCCATGTCCACACGCACTTGGGTGACCTTGCTGTCTTCAACCATCAAGTCGAGCATCATGATCCCGGCGAGTGTCTCGACAGAGATCTCTGTTTTGGCGGTCAGGCCGCTATCAAAAGCATACTTAGCAAAGCAGCGAATGCCATTGCCGCACATCTCCGCCTCACTGCCATCTGGGTTGAACATCCGCATGGCAAAGTCTGCCTTCTCGGAGGGGAGGACGGAGATCGTCCCATCCCCTCCAATTCCGAAGCGGCGGTCGCAGAGCTGCATCGCAGCGTCCTGGATCTGATCAATCGTCGGTGCACCCGGCTGGAGGTGATCGAAAACGGGGAAGTCGTTGCCGATCCCCTGCATCTTGACAAAACGAACCGTCACTCGGGGGCTTCCTCACTCACGGGGGCAGGCTCGCCTTCTATCGCCGGGCCATTCTCAGGGTGCAGGCGTACGGGGCGCATGGGGACAATACTGGTGACAGCACTCTTGTAAACGAGCTGTGTGGGGCGGCCCGGCGACTCCAGCAAGACGGTGAAGGCATCAAAGCCACGCACATGCCCACGGAGCTGCACCGAGTTGGTCAGGTAGATCGTTACCGCAATGTTATCCTTGCGAACCTGGTTCAGAAAGAGATCCTGAAGCGCTTGTGTTTTATTCATACGGATATCCCTATTTCCAGGCGCTCAGCTACGTCCTCTGCCGAGTCGCCCTCTTTAATATTAGTCCAGTTTACGGCTGGATCATTTCGAAACCACGAGAGCTGTCGTTTTGCGTAGCGCCGTGTGTCCCTCTTGATCATCGCGACTGTGTCCTCTAAGCTAACCTCGTCGCAGTGGAATTGTACCAGATGTCGGTAGCCGAGGCTTATCAAGCTCTTCGCATCACGGGGAACGCCTGAGTCGAGAAGCTGGCGCACTTCGGCGATAAAGCCCTCCGTCATCATCTGATCCACCCGCCGATCAATACGCTCATACAGCGCCTCACGCTCCCGATCCAGCCCGAGAATCTGCACGCCGGGCTTTAAGATGCCGTGCACGCCCTCCGGTGTGTGAAAGCTGCTCAGTGGCTGGCCCGTCACCTCGAAGACTTCGAGTGCCCGAATGATGCGCTTACCGTCACCCGGCTGAATCTTCGCCGCTGATGGGGGGTCTATCCCCGTGAGTTTCGCGTGAAGCCAGGGAGCCCCAAACTCCTCCACCTCCGCCCAGCGCGCCGCGCGGAACTCGGGCTGGGGAGCGGCGGCAGGAATCGAGAGCTCGGAGGTCACCGCACGGACGTAGAGCCCGGTGCCACCCAAAAGAATCGGCAGCTTCCCCCGAGAGCGAATCTCGGAGATCGCCGCACTCGCCAAGCGCTCAAAGTCCGTCATCGTGAAGTCGTCGGTGGGCTCCGCGACATCTATTAGGTGAAAGCGCACCCGCGCTTGTTCGTCTTGAGTGGGCTTGGCGGAGCCAATATCCAGCTTTTTATAGACCGCCACAGCATCGGCGCTGATCAGCTCTCCGTTCAGCCGCTCCGCCAGCGCGATTCCCACCGCCGTCTTTCCCACCGCCGTCGGCCCCACTAATGCAAGAAGTTTTTCCACGCAAGCAGTATATCGGTACAATAGCGCCATGGAATCCGCAAAGCCGCAGGCCCTTGCCTACGTCCCCGACCCCGACGACCTCACCCAGATCGAGCGCGATCTACGCTTTCACCCCGCCACGACCCCAGAGCCAAAGGCGCTATCTCTCTCGCAGCTCGCGCACTACAACCAGCACGGCTACATCCGCCCCGTCCCGATCTTCACCAACGGCGAAATCTCCGCGCTCCGTGCCCGCTTCGACGACGTGCTTGCCCAGACCCTCGCCTCCGGCGGAAGCAGCTACTCCATTGCCACGGCGCACCGAAAGCACGCCTTCGTCTACGATATTCTCAAGCACCCCAAGATAATCGCGGCGGTCTGCGATATCCTCGGCCCCGACGTGATTGGCTGGGGCGCGCACTTCTTCTGCAAGCTGCCCCACGACGGCAAGAAAGTGGACTGGCACCAAGACGCCGTGTTCTGGCCACTGACCCCGAGCAAAACCGTCACCGTCTGGCTGGCCATCGACGACGCCGACCCCGAGAACGCCAACATGCGCTTCATCCCCGGCTCGCACGTCCACGGCCCTGTGATGCACCTGCCCTCCAGCGCCGCCGAGGACAACGTCCTCAACCTGAAAATCGAAAACGCCGAGCAGTTCGGCGACACCCCCGTAGACGATAGCCTCAAAGCGGGCGAAGCCTCCCTCCACTCGGATTTATTGCTCCACGGCTCCGAGCCCAATACTTCGGGCCGCCGCCGCTGCGGCCTCACCCTCCGCTACTGCGCCGCTGAGGTAAAAGCCCATCTCGGCTGGGACGACAAAGGAATCGTCGTGGCGGGAGAAGATCGGGCAGGCAACTGGAAAAACGCGGCACGGCCAGAGTAAGCTTCTGCAGAAAACTATACCATGGAATATTTGCAACGAAACGTCGAAACATTCGAAGAAATATTGAAAGACCTACAATTTATGGGGCCTTGTCTTGGGATCATTCTTATGGATGGTTCGAAAATTGGTATTTTTGAAGACTGGATAAAAGAACGGGATTTTGAGGGGATTGATAAGAACATAGTGCTAGTCACAGATCAGGTTGTCTTTGCAAGCATTTCTCAAAATGAAGTGAAGGCGTTTTTATTGGGTTGTCACTATATAAGTATGGATTCTGATAGAGGGGCCAAATATATCTTTGGCAAGAGTTTGGCAAAATATCGGGAATCGGCTAAGGGGGAATAGGGAGGCCCATTCATGGGTCTTGCCGCAACAGCGGGCCGCTTTAGCCGCCCGTCCCCAAAACGCCATGCGTCAGGTAAAATGGGCGGCATGGTGATCATTGAAGTAACCTCGACCGTGCATCCCGACAAGCGCGATGCGGCTCTGGAAGCCATGCGCGTGATGGGAGTCGAGACCCGCAAAGAGCCGGGTTGCCTGCACTACCGTTTTTATCAGGACATAGACGACCCCAATACGTTCTTTGTCTACGAGCGCTGGAGCGACGGCGCGGCGCTGGATGCCCACATGAAGACCCCGCACATGGATACGTTTCGCAAGCTCGTGCCACCTGCCGTGGTCGGCCAGCCGATCTTTGCTCGCTATGATCTGGAGGATATATAAACTATGAACCGACGAAGTCTACTCACGGGCGCTGCGGCGCTCACTGCATCGGCTGCCCTAGCGCAGCAACAAGAGAAGGGTAGTGCCTTCGACCGCTACAGCCCTGGCGCGGCGGTGATCCGCTACCCTGATCCCGATATTATCGCACTCGACAAGCGCTACGAGCCTCTCATGATCGGCAACACCCCGATTCAGCGGCTCCATACCGGCTCAATGTGGGCGGAGGGCGTGCTCTGGCATAGTGTCGGGCGCTACGTGCTCTGGTCGGACATTCCCAACTCCCTCCACCGCCGCTGGCTCTGGGAGGACGGCCATACGTCGGTGATCCGCGACTCCAACAACTCCAACGGCAACACGCTGGACCGAGAGGGGCGGCTTATCTCGTTTGAGCACCTCACCCGCCGCGTCGCCCGCCACGAGCACAACGGGAGCATCACGGTTCTGGCTGACAAGTTCAACGGCAAGCCCTTCAACGCTCCCAACGACGGCGCCGTCCACCCCGATGGTGGTATCTGGTTCACCGATCCCGGCTACGGTTCGATGGGCTACTACGAGGGAATGAAAGGGCCGCTAGAGCTCAAAGAGGCTGTCTATCGCATTGACCCGAACACGCTCAAGGTCGAGAAAGTCACCGACGAGCCCACGAAGCCCAATGGACTCTGCTTCTCGCCGGACTACAAGAAGCTCTATATCGCCGACACGGGCGATCCACACTGCATCTGGGTCTTTGATGTGCAGAGCGGCAATAAGCTGGGCAAGGCAAAAGAGTTTGCTAAGATGACGATGGATCTTAATGGCAAGAAAGTCACGGGCAACGCCGATGGTATCCGCTGCGACACCGAGGGAAATCTCTGGGCATCCGCAGGCTGGGTCGGAGCGGGCTTCGATGGCGTCCACACCTTCGCCCCCGACGGCACGCGCATCGGCCAGATTCTCCTCCCCGAGATTGGCTCGAACCTCTGCTTCGGCGGCTCCAAGCGCAACCGGCTGTTTATCACCGCAGGCCAGTCGCTCTACGCGGTCTACGTCAACGCACAGGGCGCTCACTGGTGCTAAACTAAACTCGCCCCCCCTTCGCTTGCCGGAGGGGGGGGCGAGCCCCAGCGAGCCGGGGGAGGTTAAAAAGTCGGGGGCTTAATCCAGCAGGCTCAGCACATCCGCGGTGTCGGTGAGGGCCTGGTCGAAGGCGGCGATGACTTTCTCGATCTGCTCGTCGGTGATAACCAGCGGCGGCTGGACGCGCATGATCTTGGTGTTGTTGAGCGTGTAGGCCACTACCACGCCGTTCTCCACTAGTGAGCCAATCGTGAGCTTTTGAATGTCGGAATCGGAGAACTCCACTCCGATCATCAGACCACGCCCTCGCACGTCCATGACGAGCTCGGGGTGCTTGGTCTGAATTCCCTTGAGCCCTGCCAGAAGTTTCTCGCCCTTGGTGCGTGCCTGCTCCGCGAGGTTCTCCTCACGCATGATGGTCAATGCCATGATTCCCGCCACGCACGCCGCTTCGTTGCCGCCAAACGTGCTGGTGTGCAGATACGGGTTCTCACGGAAAACCGCGTCCCAGACTTTGGGGGTTCCGATAATCGCGCCCACTGGCATCACGCCCCCGCCGAGCGACTTTGCGAGCGTCATGATGTCCGGCGCCACCCCTTCCCAGTCACAGGCGAAGAACTTCCCGGTGCGACACAGACCCGTCTGGACTTCGTCGAGGATGAGCAGTGCGCCGTGCTTGTCCGCGAGCTCTCGGGCGGCTTTTAAGTAGCCATCGGGGGGAATCCGAATCCCATTCTCGCCTTGGATCGGCTCCAGCAAGATCGCCGCCGTTTCATCGTCGATTGCAGCAGTGAGAGCAGCCGTATCGCCAAAGGGAACGTGAACGAAGCCGGGGAGCATCGGAGCGAAGGGGGCTTTGTAGCTATCACGGCCCGAGGCGCTGAGGGCGCCCAGGGTCTTGCCGTGATACGAGCCCTCGGCGGAGATAATCTTGGTGCGGCCTGTTGTCATGCGAGCGAACTTGATCGCCCCTTCGAGGGCCTCGGCGCCGGAGTTGCAGATAAAGCTGTACTGCAAGTCGCCGGGGGTAAGCTCAGCAAGCAGCGCTGCTAAATCGGCGAGGGGCTTGTTTAAGAATGTCTTGGACGAGAGCGGGAGGCGCTGCATCTGCTCGGTCACGGCGGCCACGACGCGTGGGTTGGCGTGGCCTAGGGAGAACGTTCCGTAGCCGCCCAGACAGTCAATGTACTCGGTGCCATGGACATCCGTGAGAGTGGCACCCGTGCCGCTCCACTCCACTTTATCAAAGCCTGCGATCTTTAAAAGCGCGAGGGCGGTAGGGTTGACGAATTTTTGGTACTTGTCCGCGACATCGGCGGTGAGGGCATCTGGATCCATACTCATTATGATACCCGACGGTAAAATAGGTACGAAAAAACAAAAGGCCTGCGCAACAAGCGCAGGCCCTAAAAAGAGAAGACTTGAGGATTAGTCTTCCTCGGAATCCTCTGGGTCATCGCCGATCTCAATCCCATCAATATCATCCACCGAGAGCTCTTCTTCTTCCAGCTCTGCGAGCGAGATCTCGTCGCGCTCTTCTTCGGCTTCTTCCTCTTTGTCCAGCTCTGCCAGGCGCAGCAGATTCGCGGCCTGAGCGGCAGCGGTGCTGGACTTGGAGCGAGCGTGGTCGGAGACGAAGTTGACATTGACCTGGGCGTACCAGTTCGGAATCGAAGGAATCGGAATGCCCGTGGACGAGCAACGGACTTCTTTTACTTCGTGCTCGTCGGCTTCCAAAAGGTCTACAGTTTCTTTACTCATAGTTTTTATTATAGGTCGGTCGGTCTGCGTGGCTTATTGGACTGTGGCGCGGCTGCGGGCGGAAGGAAGCCGTTGATCAGCATCAACGCACCTGCCACCAGATAGAGCACCCACTCGTAGCCCCGGTGCGGACGGCCCGGGTCGAAGACCATCTTGCCCTGCAAGAGAAATCCCGCTATTCCAATTCCCAGCAAGATAATGCCAAGCAGGTTAAACGAGTTCCACCAGCGAATCTGTTTCATGATCGCCTCATTCGTCCCAGTTTATCACAAGGAGTTCTTTCATGCACCTACGCGCTCAAGCCCCGGTTCGTCTTGATTTTGGCGGAGCCTGGACCGATGTGGATCTCTACGCGCAAGAGTTTGGCGGCGCGGTTTTCAATGCCACCATCAATCACTACGTCACCGGCGAGCAAAATGTTACCGACGAAGGCCTGCAAGTTCGCTACGGCTTTGAGCTTCCCACGGGCTCCGGGCTAGGAACCTCGGCGGCGCTCAATGTCTGCTGGTTCGGCCTGATCGGCGGAAAAACAGACCCCGATCGGTGCAGAGTCGCGGAGCAAGCCTACGGTTTAGAAGCGCTGCTCGGCATTCTCGGAGGCCGCCAAGACCAATACGCGGCGGCCTTTGGCGGCTTCAATCTCATGCGCTTCGGCGGCGGTTCAAACGTCGAGGTTGAGCAGGTTGCCCTTGTGCCCGACGTTGTTACCACACTCGAAAAACGTAGCGTCTTAGTCTACACCGGGACGCCGCGCCTCTCAGGCAACATCCACGAGAATGTCTGGGGTGGCTTTCGCAGCGGGCGCAGAGAGACCGTCGCCGCGTTCCACGGTTTAAAAGAAGTCGGTCTCGCCCTGCCCGAGGCGCTGAAGTCGGGGGATTTTGCGGCATTTGCGGCGCTTCTCGCACAGAACTGGGAGCATCAAAAGAATCTCGATCCCAGTGTCTCCAACGCCCAGATCGAGAAGCTCTTTGCCGTTGCTGAATCGGCAGGAGCTATCGGCGGCAAAGCCTGCGGCGCAGGCGGCGGCGGTTGTCTGTATTTCGTCACCGAAGAAGGCACACAGCTCGCCGTCGTCAATGCCCTCGTCGCTGCCGGGGCTCGCTACATCCCATTTCAGTTCGAGAGTGCGGGGCTGCAGGTCGCCGCCGATTGAAAATCGGCGTCTGCAGTGGCGCAAGCGCCGCAAAGCCCGTTCCGGGCTGGGGAACTGAGGGGAAGTTTGGGGTGATGAGATGCGAATAAGAGTACCTTGGTTGGGAATTCTTGCCGTGGCGAATGTCGTTTTGTGTGGCTGGTCTCTCGTGAGCTATCTTCACCTGAACCTACGTGTTACTCTTGCCAATGATCAGACGCGGCGTATCGTGGTACATCGTGACCAGGCACTGGCTTTGAAAAAGGAAGATGGGATTGGTTCCCTCTGGTGGATTGTCAACGAGTACCCATCAGGAACAAAGCAGATCAAGGGCTCAGTGCTGGATCAGATGGTGGAGCGCCAGCGAGCCGCTGCCGTTCATGAAGTACTAGCCCATCTGCGCAAAGAGACAGGCCAGAACTTCGGCGATGACCCCAATGTCTGGATCGCCAAGTACACTAAAAACTAATCCCACTCCCAGCCCGGCACGGGCTTTGCGGCGCGGAGCGCCACCCAGACGCCTCGTTCACGGGGCGGTAAAATGGCGCGAGGAAAAAGCATGGATATTTCGAGAAACGATTCAGTGGTGCAGGATGCCATCTTGGTGATTCACGGGGGCGCGGGGACGATCCTTGAGGAGAATCTTACGCCGGAGCGTGAGGCGCTCTGTCATGCGGGGCTACGTGCGGCGCTGGAGCGGGGTTATGAACTCTGGAAGGGCGGTGCCGATGCGCTGACCATCGTCGAGCAGACCGTGCGGGTTCTCGAAGATGATCCGATCTTCAATGCGGGGCGGGGGGCGGTGCTCAATGACCAGGGAATCGCAGAGCTGGACGCCTCGATCATGCGCGGGATTGACCGAATGTCAGGCGCGATCACGGGGGTTACGACTATCAAAAATCCCATCTCGCTGGCCCGCGCGGTTTTAGAGAAGACTCCGTTTGTCTTTCTCTCGGGCCTCGGAGCGGAGGAGCTGGCGGCGACTCTGGACGAGATCGAGCAAGTCGGGCAGGAGTATTTCTTCACCCAGGAGCGCTGGAATCAGCTCCAGGCGCAGCGCAAGACCAACTCCGTCTCACTCTCGGAGGACAATAAGTTCGGAACGGTGGGGGCCGTGGCGCGCTGCAAAGAAAATCACCTCGCGGCGGCTACCAGCACGGGCGGGATGACCAACAAGCGCCACGGGCGTATCGGCGACAGTCCGGTGATTGGAGCGGGAACCTGGGCCGAGGATGCTACCTGCGCTATTTCTGCCACGGGCCACGGGGAGTTTTTCATCCGCGCTGCGGTCGCCCATGAGATCTCCGCCCGAATGCGCCACGCCAGAGAATCGCTCGGAGTCGCGGCCAACGCGGTGATTCATGGCGAGCTGGAAGCAGGAACGGGCGGTGTGATTGCGCTCGCGGCCAGCGGCGAGGCGGCGCTTCCCTTCAACACGGCAGGAATGTACCGAGGGGTGATCGCCGCCGACGGAACAATCGCGACGGCGATCTACGGGAGACGATAAACCCGTCCTAAAAAACGATATAGCTGCCATCGGTGCGAAGCACACCGACCCCGATGGTTTGCTCCCCTGGTGTACCAGGTGGCTTCAAACTAATTTCGAACCTATCCAGCTTCGACCAGTCCGGTGTTCCTAGAGAGTCCAGTTCTTTGCTACTGACATCGAAGGAGAAGCGAACGTAGAGAGAGAGACGCTCGCGGAGCTTCTCGGGCAGAGTAGACAGCTTCATCTCCAGGAACTCGCCGCGCTCACGGGCCTTCTTCTGTTGTGGCGTGAGGGAGTCTAAAACGTCACCCATCAGCTCCGCCGAGAGCGTCCGGCGTGCAACCAGATCGGGCGGTAGGTTCTGTCCCTCAAAATTCTCCCGTGTTGCCTGCCTTGGGCTTCGCTTCAGGTTAATCTCTGGTGTCGCGTTGAAAAGCCTCCCTACAGCCTCCATTAGAGTAGGGATACGAATCTGAGGAGCACACACAACCACACGCTGTGTGGCGATCTCGGGCGAGATACGAACGGGGTGTCCGGCTTTTGTCAGCTCTCTGCCAAGCATTTGTAATGAAACAGCAGTCGTCTCAATACCATATTCTGGCAGGTCTGCAATCAGTGACTCCAAACCTTTGGGGAGAAATACCTGCGCTTTACCTTCGCGTTGCCAAGCAAAAGGATACCCTGGTTTTGACTCCTCTTGTCGTATCCCCGCTCCGTTTTGGCGTCTTAGTAGGTAAACCCCGTTACTGAATTCACTGATATACTTATTTGCTGTGCATAAATTTTTTAAGGCTGCATTTAACGAAACTTCAGAGAGTGATTTTGGATCTACTGAAAATGTCAGACCTGCATAGGTATCTGCAATGATCGCTACTTTGTGTTTTTCAGATAGAAATTGAATTGCTTTAGTAAATTTACTTTCTGGCACGACTGAGGGGGCATCAGGTATCTGCCAGGTGCAGAGGATTGCTATTGGTGTTAAAAAAACCATGGTAAGGAGATTTCCTATTGTTCCCTATCAGGCGGGGGGTAGGGGGGCTCCCCCCCGCCCGTCGGGAGCTAGAGGGCGGGTTTCAGTGCTTCGCGAATTCGCCCGATGGCTTCGGTGACGCGCTCACCGGCTTTGTCTCCGGCAATCGTGAGGCTCATGCGGACGTACTTATCGCCGTACTCGCCGTAGCCGACACCGGGAATGACCAAGACGCCTGCTTTTTCCAGTAGCAGCTTGGAGAAGCTCATGGAGTCGTGGCCCTCGGGGACGGGAATCCAGACAAAGAAGCCCGCCTTGGGGTAGGGCAGGTTCCAGCCCAAGGAGTTCAGTCCGTCGATGAGCAGCTTGCGCCGCGTGTCGTAGAGCGCCAGGGTCTCGGAGTTATCGGCGTTGAGCAGCGCCCAGCCCGCGGCGCGGGAGATCGCGGAGAACTGCTTGGAGTCGATGTTGCTCTTCATCTTATTGAGGCTCGCGATGGCATCGGCGTTGCCCACCGCAAAACCGATGCGCCAGCCGGTCATGTTGAAGGTCTTCGAGAGCGAGTGCGTCTCTATGGCGACATCTTTTGCACCCTCTGCTTGCAGAATGGACGGCGGACGGTAGCCATCGTAGCCGACCTCGGCGTAGGCGCAGTCGTTGCAGATCAGCAGGTCGTACTCCTTGGCGAAGCGCACGGCCTCCTCAAAGAACGAGAGCGGAGCCGTTGCTCCGGTGGGGTTGTGCGGATAGTTCAGGAAGAGCAGCTTGGCTTTTTTGGCCGTCTCGCTAGGGATCGCCGTGAGATCGGGGATAAAGTTGTTCTCCGCAGTGAGGGGCATCGCGTAGGGCACGCCGCCTGCGAGCAGTGTCTGCACCTTGGGAACCGTGTAGTTCGGGTTCGGGATCAGCGCGATATCGCCGGGATTGATGTAGGCCCAGCACAGGTGCGCAAGGCCCTCTTTGGAGCCAATCAGCAGCACAATCTCCGATTTCGGGTCGAGCGAGACACCATAGCGGTTCGCAAACCACTGGCACGCCGCCACGGTCAGCCCTGGATCGCCCTGGTCGGACTCATCGTAGCGATGGGTCTCGGGGTCTTGGGCAAACTCGTAGAGCTTGTCAATAATCGGCTGCGGCGTCGGCTGGTCGGGGTCACCGATACCAAAATCAATCAGGTCTTTACCCTCAGAGCGGGCCTTGGCCTTGAGGCGAGCAATCTCACCAAATAAATACGGGGGGATTAAATCCAGTCGGGAAGCACGTTGTGGCAT
>NZ_CBAYMC010000118.1:0-13325 GCF_964826245.1 Armatimonas sp.
GCCCCCATGTCCCCGCCGTTCCAGGTGCGCTCACTCGGGAGAAAATTGGTCGTGCTCCAGTTTTTTGGATCCATCAAGTCGGCGTTTATGGAAACCGAGAGTACCCCCGCCCGGTAGTTGATGCCCCAGGCCTGCGGTGGGTTGCGCCACTCAAACGCCCGCCAGAGTCGCCCTTGATGCTCGACAATCGGCACGGGCGCGCAGTGGTACTCACCCTCGCTACGTAAGACCACGCTGCTCCAGCTCACGCCACTGTCGGTGGATTTATGGAGCACGATATTTCCATGGTGCTTGTCCGTGCCGAGTAAGTAGAGCGCTTTTCTGTGGACAAAAAGATTCGACCAGAACGCGCCGTGGATTGTCGCGATTTTCTCCCAGCTCTTGCCCCTGTCCTTGGAGCGAAAAACCTGAGAGACCGCTCGCGTGTGCTCGGTACTCTTGGGACCAAACGCATCGTGGCTGGCGACGTAGGTGCCGTCGGGGAGGACGGCCAAGCCGGGTGAACCGATATAGACTCCCGTGCTCGCGGGAACATGATCAATAACGACGCCGGGGACAGAATCGCTCAGCGGCGAGGGAAGGAGCGGCAGCGAACTCATAATTTCCTCATCTTAGGTAGGCTATTCTACAAGAAATTCTTTGTTTTTTGGGTTCATCATGAATTCTTCATGATGTCCTCCCATACTCCTATCAAGAGGAAAAGTAACAACGATGAAAAACATCACGAAGTCCGGTTTTAGTTTAATTGCTCTGGTCGCACTGAGCGGCTGTGGCGGCGCGGGTGCTGGCACGGGTCTGGAGAGCTTCTCCAACTTGCTCGGGCTCGATGGCGGTGAGCTGGTCGGTATCTCACGGGCTACGAGCGCGGGAACGGTGACGACGGAGCAGACACACACGCGTACCTTTGAAGACCGCACCATCGGCGGTCGCCCAAGCGGCGTGGGTGGCAGGCCAGGGAGTATCGGTGGACCGGGTGGCCCTCCTCGGGGCACAACACGCTGGAATGTGGCGCAGGGCGTGGCGCGGGCTGTAAAGGTGAGTGTGCCCGAGGGAGCGACATTACCTGCGTCGTTTACCCTGAGCAATATCGAGATGAGCATGCGTGTCACCGATGGCGAGCGGGTGGCGGAGCAGAAAACCACGATTGCAGGGCCCGTCACGCTTACCCGTGTCGGCGAGACGAGTGCCTACACCGCCAGTGCGGAGCTGACGCCTGAGGCAAGCTTCACGGAAGGCTCTTTTGAGACGCTCCACGCGATCCTCACCACGGCTCCCTCTCCCAACACCTCCACAGCCACCCTGCGCTACGATGCCAGTGCCGAGCTGCCCGCCGGAGCCAAGCTACGCTTTGGTCTTGAGCGCGGTAAAGCTCAGATGAAGTAGATCTACCGAAAAAATCAGCCCGAGAGCTAACCCTCGGGCTGTTTTTTTTGCGAGAGCAGCACGCCTAGGACAACAATCGTGAGCGTTCCGACGGTGAGGGTGAGTAGGCTATGAAGCGGCGCTTTGGGCAGGGAGGCAGGCCAGTAGGGCTTTTGCGAGAAGCTCACCCAGATACTCACGAGGGCTCCGACAATCGTGGCGGGAAGGGCGGCGGCTTTGCTTGCCTTTGGCACCAAGCGGTCTAGCAAGAACAGCCCCAGCATCCCGCCTGAGAGCACACCCGCCAGGTCCCACCAGACATCCAGCGCCGTCTTCACCGAGATCATGGCGATCGCGGCTAAGATGCTCAGTAGGCCAAAGCCCACCACAGCAAGCCGTAGCATCGTCAGCTTCTGCGCCTCGGTGGCACTCTCGCGCTTGGCCCAGAGATCATGGACAAAGAGGGTCGCGGAGCAGTTCAGGTTCGAGTCCATCGCCGCCGCGCAGACTGCGGCCAGCACGAGGCCCTTGAGCCCGACAGGAAGCTGGGTCTGGATGAACCAAGGGAAGACGGCATCGGGCTTGGTGCCGGGCGGTAGCGCACTGGCATGGGCCTGGTAGAACGCCCAGAGTGCGGTGCCGATAAAGAAAAACAGGGCGGCGATGGGCACATAGAGCAGGCCCCCCAGCCAGACACTGCGCGTGGCATCTCGGTCGGCTTTTGCCGTGAGATAGCGCTGGACATAGGCCTGGTCCACCCCAAAGTTCTGGAGGTTGATCGCCATGCCGTAGAGCAGCACCACCCAGAAACTAGAGCTGGCAAAGTCGGGGGCGAGGCTCCCCAGCGAGAACTTTCCGGCAGTGCTCGCTTGGCTCACCACGGCCCCAAAGCCACCTGGCACACCCGCTAAGATCACGCCCACACAGACCAGAGGCCCGATGATCATCACAACCGCTTGCACGACGCCGGTCCAGATCACCGCCTCCGTGCCCCCCAGCATCGGATAGATCGTCACGAGCAGCCCCAGCAAGAGAATGAGCACCGGAAGCGGGAGGCTGCCGACAAGCGGCTGGAGGGCAAGCGAGAGTAGGTAGAGAATCGTCCCCAGCCGCGCCACCTGCACCAGCAAGAAACACAGAGTCGCATAGACCCGCGCCCAGCGCCCAAAGCGCTTCTCAAAGCGCTCATAGGCCGAGATCTGCTCGCCTACGCGGTAGAGCGGGACAAAAAACTTGGCGGCCAGCCAGCAGGCCAGCGGAAGTGAGAGCGCAAAGACAAACGGGTTCCAGTTGCTATCGTAGCTCTTGCCAGGGTTGGCCAGAAAGCTAATCGAGCTGACATAGGAGCCAAAGAGCGAGAGGCCCACCGCCCAACCCGGCAGCGAGCGCCCGGCGGCCATGAACGCAGCGCTATCTTTATTCTTTCGCAGAAAAAGACAGCCATAGAATGTTGTTGCAATGAGATAGCCCGCGAGAACCACCCAGTCCAGTGCGCCCATGCCCCTTAGGTTCGGTGTCCCGTCCACCTATCCCTGCACCGTATAGAGCTGGTTGCTGCCGCTGAGATGTCGCAGAAAGGCAATTTGCTTGCCGTCGTGCGAGAAGACGCAGGCCAGTGCTAGGGGCGTATCGCTGGTGCGCTTTGTCAGGCGACGTAGCTTGCCTGTCTCGACATCGATTGTCACCACACTCCCGTCGGCGATGGCGGCGATGCGGGAGCCATCGGGGTGCCAGGTGAAGGCGGAGGCGATGGGGAATGCGTTGCGCGTGAGCTGCCGCAGCACTCCGGTGCTTGGGGAGACGAGCCAGAGCTGGATAATCCCCGCGTCATCGGCCATGAGAAAGGCGAGCTGGGAGCCATCGGGCGACGAGCGTACCCAGTGGCGCGGCGCGAGCGCGACGCCGGTTTTCGTGTGGGT
Source organism: Armatimonas sp. (assembly GCF_964826245.1). Taxonomy (NCBI): domain Bacteria; kingdom Bacillati; phylum Armatimonadota; class Armatimonadia; order Armatimonadales; family Armatimonadaceae; genus Armatimonas; species Armatimonas sp. The sequence goes on from NZ_CBAYMC010000118.1 coordinate 3,282, forward strand.
CAGCCGTCGCTGGGTCGGGCGCTGCGTCTCCAGCCCCTCGGCGAGAAATATCTCGACTTTCCCGTCAGACAGCTCCCCTAGAAACGCCAGGGTGCGGGAGCTTCCTACCCAGCCCTCCTCGAAGGCGCGGCGGATCTCGTCGGTGTTGGGCTTGGGATTGGGCGTGCTCTTGGTCGCCAGAAGCGAGAAGTGCGTGCCGTCATGGTTGCGTGGGTGGGTCTTGGGCACCGAAACAGCCTTAGGGAAGCACACACCCACCTCGCGCGCACCGCTGTTCTCCAGCGCATCGTTGTAGGTGTAGCTCAGCCAGTCGCCCTTCGGGTGCCAGACATGCACATGCGAGCCGCCTCGCAAAGCTCCCGGCGTTCCGGGCAGCGTGAGATCGCGTGCATCGAGTGGGAGGGCGGCCAGTGTGTCGGTGTGGACTATCACGCCTTGCCGGTGCGAGATGCCGTAGCTCCAGTCGGGGGTCGGGTTCTCCGGCCCATGGATAAAGACGACTTTATTCTCACTCGGATGGTGCGTCACCACCCCAACCTGTGCCCCGTTTTTCGCCTCAAAGAGCCGCTGCACCTCGCCGGTCTTCACCCGAACCCGCTCGATCACGCTCCCGTCAAATACCGAGCCATCGCGATCCGAGCGCACATCGTAGACCAGCCACTCCGAGTCGGGCGACCAGACATTTATGTTGGTAAGAATCCGCCCACCGGGGCCATGGGTGACTTGTTGCTCTGGCATGCAGGTACAATACCCGCATGGATCCGCGTTTTATCAACCGCCTCAAGGATATTGTCGGAGAAGATGGTATCCGCCTCGCTGATGCGCAACGAGAGGCCTATGCCTCCGATGCCTACACACTCGCCAAGGCACGCCCTGGTGTGATCGTGCTGCCACGCCTCACGGACCAAGTTGCCGCGATTGCCAAGCTCTGTAAAGACTTCAGCGTGCCTATGGTGCCCCGTGGCGCGGGGACGGGTCTGGCGGGCGGGGCGATGGCCTATGAAAACGCGGTGCTACTCTGCCTCTCACGGATGAACGCGATTCTCTCGGTGGATATTCCCAACCGGCGCGTCCGGGCGCAAGCAGGCGCGGTCAATACCTATCTAAGCAAAGCAGTCTCGAGCGAGGGCTATCACTACGCGCCCGATCCGTCATCGCAGGGAGCCAGCACGATCGGGGGCAATATCGCCAACAACGCGGGCGGGCCACACACGCTCAAGTACGGCGTGACGGTCAACCATATTCTTGCCGTCCAAGTGGTGCTCCCCGATGGGCAGATCATGGAGCTAGATGCCGATGACCACGGCTATGATCTGATTGGGGTGCTCGTGGGCTCTGAGGGGACGATGGGAATTATCACGGAGGCGACGGTCAAGATTGTCCCCAACCCGGAGGCGATCCGTACGCTTCTCGTGGTCTGTGACTCGGTCGCCACGGCCACTAACCTCATCTCCGCCATCATCGCCGAGGGGATTGTCCCCGCCGCGCTGGAGATGATTGACCAGACCATTCTGCGCGTCGTGGAGGAGAACTACAAGCTGGGCCTGCCAACGGACGCCGGCGCGGTGCTCTTAGTCGAAGTAGATGGAGCGGAGGTCGGAATTGAGGCTCAAGCCGAGCGGGTTGAGCTTCTCTGTCGTGATGGCGGGGCGCTCCGCGTGGAGGTGGCCAGCGATCCCGCCGAACGTGCCAAGCTCTGGACGGCACGCAAGAAAGCCGTAGGCTGTCTGGGCAGATTGGCACCGTCGCACGCCACGCAAGACGGGGTCGTGCCGCGCACCAAGCTCCCGATTATCCTCAAAGAAATTGAGGAAATCGCGGCTAAGCACCATCTTAAGATCGCCAATGTCTTTCATGCGGGCGACGGTAACTTGCATCCCGTGGTGCTCTTTGATGAGCGCGATCCCGACGAAGTCAAGCGCGTCTTAGAGGCAGGCGCCGATATCTTGCGTGCCTGTGTCGCGGTCGGCGGAGCACTGACGGGCGAGCACGGAATCGGTCTCGAAAAGCAAGAGTTTATGGACATGATGTTCACCGAGGACGACATAGATACCATGTTGCGCCTGCGCTCGGTCTTCAACCCCGATGAGCTGCTCAACCCTGGCAAGCTCTTCCCGGTCGGTGGCAACTGCTGCCCGCACCTCCCCCGCGCCGATGGAGCCAAGCTCGCCGGAATCGCGGCAAAGGCATCGGGGATATGATTCTCTTAGGCTACTACCCCGACTGGGTGGAGGCAATGCCCCCCGCGAAAGTGCCCTACAAGCGCTACACGCACCTGACACACTCGTTTGCACTCTTCAACGACGACGGCACGCTCAAGCCCCCCCGCGGCGCAGCGGAGTTCTGCAAGCGGGCAAAAGCCGCCAAAGTGGTTCCAATTCTGGCCGTGGGTGGTGCAGAGAGCGGCCCTGCCTACGCCAAAGCCGAGACGGAGACACTCGCCCGACATATCGTGGCCATGGTTCAGAAAAACGGCTACGGTGGGGTGGATATCGACTGGGAGTTCCCCGACACGCCCGGTGCCCCGCAGAAGCTCGTCGCGCTGGCGCAGGCGCTCCGCAAGCGCCTGCCCAAAACGCTGCTCACCGCCGCCGTGCCCGGAGGCGAGTGGAACGGCAAGCACTACGATGCCCCCGCTCTCCTGCCACTCTTAGACTACGTCAATATTATGGCCTATGATTATGCGGGGCCGTGGGGAAGTGAAGCGGGTCATAACGCCCCCTACAGCTTCTGTGAGTCGGCGATTGCCTACTGGCGTGGGCGCGGCTGGCCCGCCCATAAGCTCCTGCTCGGGCTAGCGAGCTATGGACGCGGCTTCAAGGCACGTCGATTTGGTGAGAAAACCACGGGAAAGTCCGCGCATGAGTACACGGGCTACACGGAGATTCTGCCGCTCGCCGCAAAAGGCTGGAAGAAGCAGCGCGATCCCAAAGAGCACGTTCCTTATCTTGTCTCCCCCACCAGCGACGAGCTGATCTCTTACGACGATCCCGAGTCCATTGCACTGAAAGCGGCGCTGGCCAAAAAATCCGGACTCGCGGGCTGCTTCTTCTGGGAAATCACCCAAGACGATGGCACACTCGCTGCGGCAACTATGGTAAAATAGGGCCGCTATGCCCTCTATGCGTCAGATTCGCGGTCGTATTCGCACCGCTAAGAACATTCAGCAGATTACCAAGGCCATGAAGATGGTCGCCGCTGCCCGTCTCAAGCGTGCCCAGGACCGTGTGGTCTCGGCCCGCCCCTACGCCAACAAGATGAAGGAAGTCATGGGCTCCCTCAGTAAGGCAGGCGCGGGGAGTATCACCCATCCGCTTTTGGAAGTGCGCGAGCCCGTAAAAGTGGGGATCGTGGTGATCAGCGCCGACCGTGGACTCTGCGGCTCCTACTCCACCAACCTGCTGAAAAAAGTCCAGGAAGTCCTACGAACCGGTGGCCTCAACGGAGGTGCCGTCACGCCTGAGACAACTCAGCTGCTACTCGCAGGACGCAAGGCCCAGACGTTTTTCCGCCGTCGCCCCTATACCATCGCCGGTGAGTTTGTGCTCAGCATGACCAACCCCAGCTTCGCGGAGGCCCAAGAGATTGCCAAGCAAGCGCGGGACCTCTACACCAGCGGTGAAGTAGACGTGATCTACCTGGTCTACACCAAGTTTCTCTCCGCTCTCGTGCAAAAGCCCATGAGTGTCCAGATGCTCCCGATGGTTCCCGAAGAAACTGATGAGAGCGCAGGCGGCAGCGAAGACTACATCTTCGAACCTGATGCCGTCACGCTCTTTGGGAACATGCTCCCCCGCTCTGTGGACACCATGGTCTACCAGGCACTGATTGAGTCCGTGGCCAGCGAGCATGGTGCTCGTATGACCGCCATGTCCAGCGCCACTGACAACGCCGGAAAGATGATCGCCGGTCTGACCCTCGCGGCCAACCGTGCCCGCCAGGCCAGCATCACCAAAGAGCTCGCCGAGATCGTGGGCGGCGCCGACGCTCTCAAGGGGTAACGAAAAAAAACGCCCCTGGCTCCTTTCATGGAGCCAGGGGCGTTTTTTGCTTTTAGAGCGTCCCGAGGAACTCCAGCAAGTCCGTACGATCCGCCGCGCTCAGCGACTCGTAGCGCTGCTTTGCCGCCATTGCCTCGCCGCCGTGCTGCCGCACCGCCCCATCCACGGTCGTGGCGCGGCCATCGTGGAGAAAGAACGTGCGCAGCCGTAGGCCCCAGAGTGGCGCGGTGCGGAAGTGGCTACCATCCGCGCTCCCCTGCACCACCCCATCGCCCATTCCCAGATCATGGGTCAGCAAGTCCGAGTAGAGATTCACCGGGCGGTTCGAGAGCGCTGCAACACTGCTAGTGCCCGTCTGGAGCGTCGGCACATGGCACGCCACGCACCGGATCTTGGTAAAGACTTGGCTTCCACGCCCACTTGCCAGGGTGGCGGGTGCCGGAGTGGGTGCAGCAAGCAGACGCATAAAGTTGGAGAACTTTAGCAAGTCCCCACCATCGTCCTCAGGCTCGGGCACGACATCGTAGAGCGCCTTCCCCTGCGGCAAAAGATCCATCGGAAACACTGGAGTCGTGATTCCCATCTCGTTCAGATAAGCATCCGCGGAGAAGTGCTCCAGGGTCGCCACTTGCGACTTCCAGCCAAAGCGCCCGACCTGGTGCTTGCCCGTGGTGGGGCTCACGGCATAGTTTGCCACTCCCGTGATGCCGTCGGGGTCGCCGCTCTTGATGTTCTTGAGAATCTCGCTATCAGGGATGGCCTCGATCAGCCCAGCCCCAAACAACGGTGTGGTGATGCGCCGCGAGACATGCTCCGCTCCCGCAGGAACCACTTCAGCTGCAATCGTGCAAGTAGGATCAATCTCGGCAATCGTGCGGCTCTGAAGAACCGGGCCACCCAGCTCCGCCAAGTCCGAGTAGCTCACCCCCGAGCCCGCCCCGATCCGTGTCACTCGTGAGAGCACCAAATCCTCACCCGCGCCCCCGACTCCACCCGCCGAGTGGCACTCGCCACAGCTCCGGCCATTAAAGACTGGCCCTAGCCCCTCGTCTACGTCTTCCGTAGTGGCAAAGACAGTCTTGCCTTCCTCAAAAAGCTCTTGCTCCGCCCGAGTTAGTCCCGGAATTTCGGCACCAATGGGGGTAAAGACCGAGCTCACGCCCCCACAGGCTCCCACGCCCAGAAAAAGGGTCGCCGTCGCCGCAATGTGTAATCGCTTCTTCATCTTCAGACTCCTCTTTTCCACAGGCTCCTGAGCCTGCTTAGGATGTAGAGTAGGGCCGCCAAATGAAGAAGTCATGAAGATTTTCATACCGTTTTAATATTTCACATCAAGCACTCTAAGAGATATGCCCAATACTTTCCGGGTTTATTATGGGCACTCCCAATTTAAAGCATAGTGATCATCGAATATTTTCTCAGCGCCCCCCTAGAGCAGAGCTCTGCACTGTTTCTTCGTAGAGGTGGGGAAGCAAAGGTGCATGAAACGCAAGCAATGAGCTAGGTGTGGACATTCACAGTGCACCAAACTCTGCACCAAACGAAGCGCCATCCGCACCAGCCCACCAATCCGATCACCCGCCGCCAGTCCCAGCAAGACCCCTGCGACCCGTGCCTCTCTCAGTCGCGTCCTCGTGCGGGGACAAATTCGATCTCACTGGCCTTGAGCTTGCGTGCACCCGCCATCCACGGCTGCGAGGGCAGCTCTTTGAGCCAGTCGGAGAGCGAGGGGATGCAGCCGAGGTCTTCGAGAACATGCTGCTCGGCGATATCGCGCACGAAGACCTCTTTGCCGTCTGAGTTGGTCAGCGTCTGCCCGAAGAGCTCCTCAATCAGGAAAATCCCAAACGCGGAGTGAAAGACGCAGCGGTGGGTCACCTCCGCGTGCGCAGCCTTGGTCGAGTCCATCTTTTCATGGATCGGCAGGTAGTCCTCAGGAGTACCGCCAAACCGACGCGCCGATGAGCGCGCGTGCATGAGTGGTTTCATGCTGTGTGATTGAGAGGTGTATTAAGCTCGGCGAGAAAAGTTTCGCCGTCAATTCCCTGACCCGCATCAAGAGAATCCATTGCTTCTTTGAGGGCCGTTGGTGAGACATGAAGCAGACTCATCGGAATCTCCTCCAGAGACATTTCTTCCTCATATTCCAGCAGCTCATCAATAGCTTCCATAGGCGAGATACCACGTGCCGTCGCGAAACGAATCAGTCGTGCTTCTGTCTCTGGTTTGTCAATAGTCAATGGCATATACTTACTTCCTTAGCCATTTTATCGTTTTTACTCCACATTAAGCTCACCATCTTCCCAGAGCGATTTTGTGTAGCCGCACCCAATCTCGATCTCGATCACTTCGTAGAACTGCACGCCATCCAGCAGGCTCCAGAGCCAGTCACGCTGCACGGGCGTGATGCGCGGCCAGAGCGCACGCCACCACGCTTGCTCGTAGAGATCGTCGGTGGGCGGCGGGTAGAGCAGGCCCGCCTCGTCCAGCTTCTCCCAGAGTTCGTCGTAGGTGAGTGAGGTTGCGCGTTCGGTGCCGCCGAAGACACGCAGGGGATTGGCGGAGAGCCCCACTCCCTCGCCTTTCTCTATCGCACGCCGCGCTTCGTCTTCCAGCAGCTCCGCCCAGAGTAGCGCGTCGTCGCGGCTCTCAAACGCCTTCACCGGCTCGTCGCCCTCGCGCTCGAACCAATTGTCGTTGTACTCCCAATGGAGCTTCTGAACGAGATAGACAGTCATCTCTTCCGGGCAGGCTCCGGGTTGCGCTCAGGGAAGATGCCCAACGCTTCGTTCTCCTTGCGCCGGTTCTCCGCGATAATGGCCTGCCAGTCATCGAAAGTTGGATCGTCCGCAAGCCCTCGGGCGAGGCTCTCTGACACGGGAATCTCCAGCTCGACCCACTCGCTCTCCCCGACCAGCCGCGCCACGATCCGATCCCGCAGGGCACTGAGTGCCCCGTCGCGCGTTTCGGCCTCGACACTCTCGCCGAGTGGTGGGGCGCTCGCCCGGTAGCCACCTGGCCGACGTTCTAAAAGCACTTTCATGTTTCTTTCTCCTGCCCTATTCTACCGCCCGACTTCTAGTTCCACTTCAACGATCTCCCACGGCTGAGGGTCTAGCAAGCGCCAGAGCGCGGCTTTTTGCTCGTCGGACAGGCAGTGAAAAGCGTCATCGTACTTCCAGTCCAGTTTTTGGACGATATAGACGCTCATGGTTTCTTTATCGCACGAGCACTTGGGCAGAGCGCGGCGCAAGCGTGAGGGTGAGTGCCGGGCTGGCGACGGTGACACGGGCGCTGGTGAGGGCATCGGTGAGGCGTGTGCCGACGGGGAGCTTGAGCTCGGAGAGGTCGAGCGTGAGCGTGGCGGGCTTCTCCGAGTCGTTATTGAGCGCGACCAAAATGAAGCCCCCTTCCTTATTGTCCCCCCGCCGGGCGGGGGTTAGGGGGGAACCAACCCGGGCGTAGGCGTAGTGCTGGCCTTGGGCATGCAGGACGTGGGTGCTCCCGTGGCGTAGGACGGGGTGCATGGCGCGTAGGTGGGTGAGCTTCTTGATGTGTTGAAAGAGCGCTTCTTCTTCAGTGGTGCGACCCTCCGGCGTGAACTTATTGGCCTTATCGCCGGGAAAGCCGCCGGGGAAGTGCCGCCGGTTATCGGGATCGTCGCCGCCCGAGAGCGCGACCTCGTCGCCGTAGTACCAGAGCGGGATGCCGCGCGATGTGAAGAGAAACGTGGCTCCGAGCTTCAGGCCCGCGAGAGTCGCGCCCTTGCGGCCCAGAAAGCGCGTCGTGTCGTGGAGGCCCAGAAACGTAACCAGCGCGTCGGGGTTGGGGTAGAGGCTATCGTGGGCCAGCGCACCGGCGATGTCGCTGGAGCCGGGGGTGAAGCCAAGCCTCTGGAGCGGCTCGCCGTGGGCAAATGCCGCAATCATGCCACTCTCCAGCGGGAAGTCGTAGAGCAGGTCGAAGCCCGCATCCATTCCGTCGAAGCCGCGCTTGCCGCGCTGGTAGAACGCATTTACCGCGGCATCGGGGAGGTTCACCTCGCCCAGAGTGGTGAGCTCGGGAAACTCGGCGCGCAGGGCAGCGTGCCAGCCTTGCCAGAAGTCCCGCGCGACATAGGGCACGGTGTCTTGGCGAATGGCATCAAAGCCATAGACCCCCACCCACCAGAGCGCATTCTGGATCAAATAGCGGCGGCACTCAGGATCACTCTGGTTGAGATCGGGGAGGATTCCAGCAAACCAGCCCTCCAGCGTGGCGCGCTTTGAGGCGTGCGTGGCGTAGGGGCTGAGGAGATTGACCACGTTCCAGTCGCAGTCCAGGTGCTTCTCGGGAGTGCCATGAAACCAGGTCGGGGTCGGCGGGGTCTTCACCCACGGATGGAACGGGCCGCAGTGGTTGGCGACTTGATCTTGCATGAGCTTAAGGCCCAGCCGGTGCGCCTCGCTGACCAAGGCATGGAGGTCGTCGGGGGTGCCAAAGTGCTCCTCAAGAGTGTAGAAATCCGTCGCGCCGTAGCCATGGTAATCAATGGCGGGCTCGCCTGCCCACGCCAGAGTGGGATGCTGAAAGTCCGCATTGTCGTAGAGCGGGGTGAGCCAGAGAGTGGTGACGCCGAGGTCTTTGAGATACGGGAGCTTCTTACGAATCCCGGCCAGGTCGCCGCCGTGGTAGTGGCGCGGACGCTTCGGGTTGTAGATGCCCTTCGACTTCGCCGGGTCGTTGTTTTTTGGGTCACCGTCACAGAAGCGATCCGGCATGATCAAGTAGATCACATCGTCGCTGGTGACCCGGCCTAGGCGCGGCGCGGGCTTGTCGAGCACCGTAAAGCTTGCGTTCGCCGTGCCTGCGTTTGTCTTCACCATCAGCGTGTGCGCCCCGAGCGGTGCGTCTTTGGCCAGTATCACGTCCACAAAGAGCGAGCTACCGTCGGCGCTTACACTGGGCTTCCCGAGGCGCAGGCCCACGCCGCTTGCGGTCACTCTCGCGCCCGTCAGCCCCTCGCCACGCATCAGCAACCGCACAGACTTTTGTGCCGTCTGCCGCCACCACGACGGCGGCTCTACGGAAGTTATCTTAGGATTTTCTCGCATCATCTCGCCCACATTTTACCCACAGCTCGGACGGCGTGTTAGCGACGATCCTCTGGCGGGAATTTCCAAAGTACGTTAACATAATAGCCACGAGGAGTATTTTCAACGATGGCATTTAGCAAAGATAGCGCAGGGAACTGGGTTCCGGCAACGACGACGTACAAGCTTGGTGAGGCATTCGCAGCGGGCGTTTGGAACATGGGACCGGGCGGAGGACGCTTCGCCCCGATCATGCGCCCCGCACTCTCCCTGGAAGAGACCCTGGCTGGGCTCAAAGACGCGGGCTGCTCGCATGTCGAGTTCCATGACACCGAAGCTGAGCCCGAGGACGCCATCGAGATCAAGCAGGCCGTGGACAACGTGGGAATGAAAGTGGCGATGTGTACCGCCAATCTCTTCAAGCGCGGCCCGGAGTTTGCGATTGGCAACTTAGGGGCTCCTGTCGCTGCCACCCGCGCGGAGGCAATTCGCCGCACGAAGAACTACATCACCACCGGCATCGAGGTCTTCCAGAGCGAGATCTATGTCTACTGGAACAGCTCCAACGGCTTCGGTGGCCCGCTGATGGTCAACTACGCCGACTGCTACCGCCAGACCGCCGAGAGCCTGAGCGAGATCGTCCAGTGGATGCTCGACACCTACGGCCCCGAGAAGGCGCTGCCGATTGCCATCGAGCCCAAGCCCAACGAGCCCGCCAACTGGGCCGTCCCTGCCGACGCCGGTGAGACGCTGGCGATCATCGGAATGATGCCCGCCGAGCTTCAGCCCTTTGTGGGAACCAACCTTGAGGTCTGCCACTCCACGATGGCGGGTAAGCGCTACGCCGCCGAGCTTGGTCTCGTCGCTGCCGCGAAAAAAGCCTTCTATGTCCACCTGAACTCCGGCTCCGGTCTGAAGTTCGACGAAGACCTAGCGTTTGGCGACAACGACTTTGGCATGGCGGTGGAGAC
>NZ_CBAYMC010000119.1:0-13240 GCF_964826245.1 Armatimonas sp.
CGCCGTGGAGCTGTCGCCAAAGAGCACAGGGAGCGTCTTGACCTCCCCGGAGATCTTGAGAGCTCGGTAGAAAACGCCCGTTGCGCCCAGGGCTAGAAAGTTTATCGTGGTGCCGACAATCACCTGATCGCGCTTCAGGGCAATCGCAAAAACGGCAAAAACACCCGCCAGCGCCATGGAAGCCAGTGCGGCGGCCAAGACCCCCAGATACGGCTGACCTGTCGCCGCTGTGACCAGCACCGCGACCAGTGCCCCGACCAGAAGCAGGCCCTCTAGCCCAATATTGACCACACCCGCCCGCTCCGCAAACACCGCGCCAAGCGCTGCCAGCAGAACCGGCGTCGCAAACGTGAGCGTCTGGAGGATCATTTTTCCCCCCTAACCCCCGCTGCGCGGGGGAAATCCAAGGAATCGGATTCATTGTTGTCCCCCCGCTGGGCGGGGGTTAGGGGGGAGGCGCTCATCGTCCGCGCTCCCTCAGCCAGCCGTAGGCGAGCACGGTGAGAAGCGTGACCGCTTGGAGCACTTGAATCACCACCGACGAGACGCCTGCGCTCTGCACTTCTGTCGCGCCTGCTGTAAGCGCCCCGAAGAACAGCGCGGTGAGAATCGTCCAGAGCGGCGAGAGATTGGCGAGCAGAGCAACGGCAATGGCGGTGTAGCCGTAGCCCTTGGAGTACGGGTCAGCCAGAAAGTAGGTCACGCCACAGATTTGGATCGCCCCCGCCAGCCCCGAGAGGGCTCCCGAGAGCAGAAATGTCCCCCAAGTGGTCTTGGCCACCGAGATTCCCGCCGCCTCAGCGGCCTCTGCCCCCGCGCCCACGGCACGCAGGGCAAATCCTGAGGCTGTCTTGGCAAGATAGGCCCAGATAAGAACCGCAAGAACCAGTGCGATCAGAAAGCCCTGATGAAGCTGTGTCCCCGGCCAGAGAAACGCTAGACGGCTGGAGATGGCGAGCTTATCGGACTGAGGGTACTGCTTGACAGCCTCTTGCAGCGGCCCGCGTACCATCCAGGCCACGAGCTGGATCGCCACAAAGTTCAGTAGCAGCGTCGAGAGAACTTCCTGCACCCCGCGCCAGAGCTTCAAAGCCGCCGCCAGCCCCGCCCAGAGCGCCCCACCCAGTGCGCCCGCAGCTAGCGCGAGGGGCAAGAGAAGCGGAGCCGGGAGCTTCTGCGTCCCGGCCCAGATCGCAAAGACCGCGCCTAAAAGAAACTGTCCCTCGGCCCCGATATTGAAGAGCTTCCCCTTAAACGCCAGCCCGACCCCCAGGCCCGTGAGCAAGAGCGGTGTGGTCTGAACCAGCGTGTTGGCGAGGCTATCTTTGGAGCCAAACGCCCCGCGAAACAGCGCCAGGGCCACCGCAATCGGGGAGGCTTTCGCCGCCATTATTACCGCTGCGAGCAGTAAGAGGCCCCCAAAAATGCAGGCCACGAGCTTCACGCCGCGCCTCCCATCAGGCGGCCCAGCTCCTCACGCGGGGTCTGTGGCGAGACAATGCCCATGAGCTTGCCGTCAAAGAGCACCGCCACACGATCTGAGAGCGTGAGCACTTCGTCTAGCTCGGTGGAGATCAGCAAGATCGCCGCCCCGGACGCCTGCGCCTCACGAAGGGCTCTGTGCACGTAAGAAATCGCCCCGACATCAAGGCCACGCGTCGGGTTCACGGCGATCACCACCTTGGGCTCGCCTGCCAGTGCCCGTGCGATCACGACTTTTTGCTGGTTCCCCCCCGAGAGACTGCTGGCTTTTGCGTCGGGGCCTTCGGCGCGAATGTCGAAGCGCTGGATCAGCTGCTCGGCACGGTTGCGCAGCGCCCTGGCATCGAGAAACGGCCCACGACGAAAGCCTGTACTCTCTTGTACACCAAGCGTGAGGTTCTCGGTGATGGTCATCGAGAGCGCCAGGCCGCGCTTCTGACGATCCGCTGGGATCACCCCAATCCGGGCATCACGCACCGCTTTGGGAGTGGGGATAAGCGCGACTCCCTCTACCCGAATCTCGCCGCTCTGCGGCTTTGCCATCCCCGAGAGGCAGTCTGCAAGCTCGGTCTGACCGTTGCCATCCACGCCCGCAAATCCAAGAATCTCGCCGGGGGCGACCGTAAACGAGATGTTTTGAAGCTTGCCCCAGGTGAGGTTCTGGATAGAAATTACCTCTCCCCCTTCCTTTGTCGAGGGAAGGGGGCCGGGGGTATGGGTTTGGGAAAGGGGCTGGGGGGGCTGGCTGCCCACCATCGCTTCCGCAAGCACTCCGGCATCACACTCCGACGTGAGTAAACTTGCGACGACTTTCCCGCGCCGCAGAACGGTGACGCGCTCGGAGAGAGCGAGAACTTCATCGAGCTTGTGCGAAATAAAGACGATTCCCTTGCCCTCGGCGGCGAGCTGGCGGAGCGTGGCAAAGAGCTCGGGGGTCTCGGTGGGGGTGAGGACGGCAGTGGGCTCGTCAAAGATTAGGATTTTGGTTTCGCCGCGTAGGGCTTTTAAGATCTCGATACGCTGCTGCGTCCCCACCGGCAGGCTCCCGGCGAGCGCATCCCAGGGGAGGCTCCAGCCCAGCTTCTCGGCGAGGGCTTTTGTCTCCGTCAGCACGTCTTTAATCGGCCAGGAGAGCGGGCCGCCCTTGGCCTTGTCAGCAGACAGGAGCAAGTTCTCGGCGACAGAGAGCGGGGGGACAAGCAGAAAGTGCTGGTGTACCATCCCAATTCCCTGAGCACTCGCGTCGGCGGGGGAAGTGAAGCGCACGGGCACATCGTCCAGCAAAAGCTCGCCCTCAGTCGGTCTCAGGAGGCCCGAGAGGATGTTCATGAGAGTGGACTTGCCCGCGCCGTTCTCACCGAGCACGGCATGGATCTCGCCTGCACGCAGGTCGAAGTTCACCGAGTCGAGTGCCGTGAAGCTGCCAAAGCGCCGGGTGAGTGCGCGGGCTTCCAATAAAACTCTCCCCTCCTCCCAGGATTGGGAGGAGGGGCAGGGGGAGGAGGGCACTCTACGGCGCAACCTTACCGGCGATAAGATCGGCCTCGGCGGCGGTGATCTTGGCTTTTAGCTCGTCGGGGACTTTTCCAGCGAACTTGTCGTTGTAGTGCAGCCCGACCACTTTCTCTTTCAGGCCGTAGCTAAACGCGCCCGTCGCTTTGCCGTCTTTGATGGCCTTGGCGGCGAGCAGGTAGGCGGCTTGCGCGTCCACTAAGAACGAGCCGAGGTTCTTGGGAGTGGCTAGGTCGTCTTGCGGCGCATTGGCCCCGATAAACATCGCATCGGCCTTGTCCGTGACAGCCTGCGCGACGCCTTGGCCAGCCGCGTTGGCATTGTGGTGGAGCACGTCCACGCCACCGTCTAGGAGCGCTTGGGACTGTTGCTTGGCCTTGGCAATATCATCGCCGCTGCCGGTAAAGACAATCTTGACTTCCGCGTCTGCCTTGGCGGCTTTGACGCCTTTCTCAAACGAGGCAAACGCTTCTTTCACAATGGGGATCTCACTGCCGCCTACACAAGCGACTTTCCCCGTCTTGGTCATCCCGCCTGCGAGCATTCCCGCTAGATACGTCGCCTCACCCGCCTTGAACTGGATCGGGGTGAGGTTAGCTGCCGTCGTGCGGCCCCCAACGACGACAAAGAACGCCTTGGGGAACTCCTTGGCGACACTTGCCGCGGCATCGTCGTACTCGGAGGCGTGGAAGAAGATTAAATTACAGCCCTTTTTGGCCAAGTCTCTTGCGGCACTCGCCACACCCGCTTGGCCCGGGTCTTCAATCGCGGGAACCGTCTCCGTGCCCGGAATCTCGCCCTTGATCTTCTCCACACTGTCACTGGCAAGCTGGCTCCAGCCCTTGTCGTTGATCTTGCCGGGGGTGATCAGCCCGATCTTCAGCGCCGCAATCGCCTCTCCTGAAGCGGCGGTAGGTGAGGCTGCTGGGGCGGCTGGGTCTTTGGCAGGCTCTTGCTGGGCACAGCCCGCAAAGAGAACACCAAGAGAGAGAAGCGCACAGAAGCGCCGTCGAGAAGAGATCATAGAAAAACTCCAATACTATCGTGAGTTGGTTCAGGATACCTTAACTCACTACGGCGTTCAAGAGTTCCGTACTTTCGGTGAAGGTAAAGTCACTTTTGCATATCTGAAAGAGCATGATGCGGAAGATAGTGTGTTTAGGGGTTTTCGTTTTGTTCGCTGGCTGTGGTGGCAATGTGGCGCAGACGACTCAGGAAAAAGAGCTGCAGCGGGCTCGGACAAGCTGGTCGGCGAAGAACCTGCGTTCCTATAAATTTACGGTGCGAAAAGTATGTTTCTGCCCTGAGGAGTACACCCGCCCGGTGACGATCACGGTGCAAAACGGAGTGGCGACGGACGCACCCGAGTACCTGAAGGCTTATGACACCGTGGAGAAACTGCTGGACACACTGGAGACGGCACTGGAGAGCAAGGCGGAGCAGGTAGACATGGACCTCACGGGCGATGGCTGGCCAAGTAGCTTCTACATAGACTCAAGCAAGATCCTCGCCGACGACGAGTATAGTGTCATGGTCACGGATCTGACGCCGCTGTAGCCCGAACTTGCTCGCCGATGATAAGACCGCGCTCTTTCGGCCAGGCTCGCGCTGAAAAGCTCAGTGCCGGTGTGGGTGCGCTGGGAGCTACGTCGGGAGAACAACCAGTCGAGCCAGGAAACTAGTGAAAATATTATGCCCCTGACCATTGCCGCTGTAGGAGACATCATGCTGGGAAGCGACTGGCCGTCGCCGAAGCTGCCCCGCAAGAATATTCTACTGCCCGCCGCCGCGCCGCTTAAAGCCGCTGATATCGCCTTTGGGAACTTAGAAGGCCCACTCTGCGATGGGGGCACCGTGACACCGGGCAAGGCCAACGCCGCGCACAGCTACGCTTTCCGCACGCCAACACGTTATGGCCAGTGGCTCAAAGAGGCGGGCTTTGATGTGCTCTCGGTGGCCAACAACCATGCCAGTGACTTTCAGGCGATAGGCCGAAGTCAGACTCTGGGCACGCTCAAGCGGCTAGGGATCGCGGCGGCGGGCTCTGCTAGCACCGCCGTCGTGGTCAAAGGCGTGGCGTTTCTGGGCTTTGCCACCAACCAAGTCTCGCCCAATCTCAACGACATTGCCACTGCCCGGAGGCTGGTGGCGCAGGCACGAAAACAAAGCCCACGGGTTGTTGTCTCGTTTCACGGGGGAGCCGAAGGCGCCGCATATCAACACGTCCCCAAAGGCGGCGAGAGCTTCTACGGCGAGTCACGCGGCGAGCTCCGAAAGTTCGCGCACGCGGTGATCGATGCTGGAGCGTGTCTGGTGATCGGGCATGGGCCGCATGTGCTGCGGGGACTGGAGCTCTACAAAGGGCATCTGATTGCCTACTCGCTGGGCAACTTTGCGACGTATGGTCGTATGAGCCTAGGCGGCCCGATGGGCTTGACCTGCATTCTCAGCGCCACACTCGACGATACGGGGAAGTTTATCAGTGGCCAGATTCATCCGATGGTGCAGCGCTCGCCCGGTGGGCCGCAGCCCGACCCGAAGAAGCGTGCGGTTGCTGTACTCAAGGCGCTCTCTCAGGCGGATTTTGGAAAGAGCGCCCCACGCATCGCTGCCAGTGGCTCCCTGACTACTTAGTTTGTGATGCGCTTTTCTCAACCCCCTCCCCAAACGCCACACCCCGTAGCTCACCGACCATGCGCTCGGGGTGGCTGAGTGCGTATTTTCCAGACATGCCATTCTTTAACTTTGGCGCTGTTGTCTTTGATGTGGACTCGTGGGCGCGGCTACTCTCGCTGGCACAGCCACAGGAGATGCGACAAATGCGAGCCACTGAGGGGATCAGAAGAAGACGCATGGTGAAAAATCTTCACTCTCTCCGGCACGGGAGGCGGGTAAAGGTTGCAGATCGCTACAGATCGGGAACTCAACTACGCATAATTACGGTATACTGGAGGACTGTTATGCGACCCATAATCCCGATTTCCCTTGTTTTAACTGCCGCGACACTTGGTGGCGCTCTCGTGCACAAGACCCAGGCGGCACAGCCACTCCCTCTCTTTACGGAGATGGAGCGCAAGGCGCTGGTGGAGTTCTGGAACGCCCCAGGGCGCTACACGGTTGAGGTGGCTCCTGTGGCACCGGGCAAGCCTGGGCCCTGGACAGTGCGGCTCACCCCCGAGGGCTCGATCTGGTTTTTAGCCTACCAGCGTGCCGTCGCGGGGGGCAAGAAGATTCCGCCCAGCCAGGTCGTCAAGGGAGGTGTACCTGAGTGGGAGAGCTGGATCGAGGCCAAGATCGCCTGGGACAAGTTCCAGGCTCAGAAGCTCGCCGATGCCGCTAATGGAACGACTCAAGTTGCTGTTGCTCCCAAAGGCCCTTCGCCTCTTCCAACACAAGCGACTCCCCCGCCGTATCCGGGCTCGGCTCCCGCAGCACTGCTCAGCGCGGTCGGCAACCCGCCCGCGGCGTTTCAGAGCGCCGTCACGCCGCTTCAGTACACGGTACGCTTCGACGAAAACGACGAGCCGTATGTCTACCGCGACAATGTCCGCTTTGACAAAGACCGCTTCGCCTACTACCGGTTTGCGCGAGGGGTTGTCTCGTACGGTAAACGCGTCAAAGACATTCCCGAGAACGAGCTGAGTGTCCTCTTCAACGAAGCAGGTTTCTCCCCGACAGAGCGCAAGTGTTTCTCGCAGGTCAGTGCTCTGGAAGGCGGCTTTGAGACCACCCAGACCTACGACACGGGCTATGTCTCGGTGGGCTTTATCCAGTTTGTGACCATGGCCGATGGCAGTGGGGAGCAGGATCTCTGTAAGGCGCTGGCGCTGGAGAAGAAAGAGAACCCGGCGGCGTTTCAGCAGGACTTCCGGCAGTTCGGCCTGGACATTCAAGCCGACCGTACCCTGACCGTGGTTGACCCAGCGACCGGCGCGGAGCTCTCGGGCAAAGAGGCCGTGGATAAAATTATCGAAGACAAGCGCCTCACGGCTATCTGGCAGCGCGCGGGCCGTCGTAGCGCGGCGTATCGAGTGGCACAGATCAAGCAGGCAAAAGCCTCATACTGGCCGGAGAACGACCCGATCACCGTCACGCTCGCCGATGGCACCAAGCTTACTGGAAAAGTGGGTGATGTCGTCAAGAGTGAGGCGGGCTTGGCGACACTGCTTGACCGCAAGATCAACACGGGCAATATTCGTCCGTTTGTGGACGTGATTGCCAAGACCATGATCGCCAACAAGCTCACCAACCTCACCGATGTTGCCAAGTACGAGAAGCCCATTGTCACCGAGCTCGCCTACCGCCGTAGCTTTTTAGACGAGCCGACACTAGGCCAGCCACCGGCACCGCCTAAACCAAAAGCAACTCAGACCGCACGGGGGGGTCGTTTTGATCTCTTTGTGTGGCTGAGAGATCTGCTGCGTTAGTAGAGATATGTTATCCTTGTGAAGAAGATAAAGCACCCGTTTTCCGCTCTCTCGCACGGCATCGGGGCCTTGCTGGGGATCGTGGCGCTGGTGCTTTTGTTGGTCTGGTCGCGGGGGGAGCCGTGGCGTACCACGGCGTTTGCAATCTATGGTGCGACCCTGATCTTGCTCTTCACGGGGAGTGCGCTCTACCACAGCCTGCTGGTCTCGGAGAAGGCACAGGACGTGCTCTATGGTTTGGATCGTACGGGCATCTACTTGCTGATTGCGGGCACCTACACCCCACTCTGCCTGCTACCCCTGCGTGGCAGCTGGGGCTGGACACTCTTTGGGATTATCTGGGGGCTGGCAGTTGTCGGAATTGTCGTGGACTGGGCCACCCAGCGCCGCGCTCCGCACTGGGTTCAGGGGCTCCTTTTTATTCTCATGGGCTGGTGCTTTCTGATCGCCATCGTCCCCATCGTCAAGCTTCTTACCGTCGCGCAGCTCACTTGGCTGGTGGCGGGAGGGGTGATCTACTCCCTGGGAGCTGGGATCTGTGTCAAGTACCCGTTGCCCAAGCCTGGCAAAATCTTCCACTACCATGATCTCTGGCACGTGATGGTGCTCGTCGCCAGTGCCTGCCACTTTGTCTTCATGAGCTTACTGTAAGAATACCAATGACTGAATCTGAGTTTCTCAAAGCTGCTACGACGGGTGGTGAAGCCGCAGCACAAGCGGCGCTAGCTGTGAATCCGTCGCTTGCAGATGTAAAAGGTGTGGATGGCACGCCTGTCTCGCTTCTGGCGCTCTACCACGGACGCAAGACGCTTGCGGAGGCGATGGGCGAGCTTCGACACGAGACGCTCTCGATCTTTGAGGCGGCAGCGCTAGGGCGGATTCGCGATGTGTCTGTGCTGTTGCACTTGCACCGGGATCGGGCTTTTGAGTATTCACTCGATGGCTTTACGGCACTGCACTTAGCCGCGTTGTTTGGGCATCACTACTGCGCCAAGCTCTTGCTGGAAGAGAAGGCGGATCCAAATGCCGTGAGCAAGAACGCGATGCAGGTGACGCCACTCCACTCCGCCGTGGCGGGTAAAGATGAGTCCGTCGTAGCGCCGATTGTAGCGCTCTTGCTCAATGCAAAAGCGAACCCGAACGCGACGCAAGCCGATGGCTCTACGCCGCTGAAGGCGGCGCAGCAACACGGCCATGCACAAGTGGAGAAACTCCTGCGAGCCAAAGGGGCCTTTTAGAGGTCTTTAGAGCTCTCGGTAGTGATAGCTAGGGGGCTGATCTTTGTATTTTAAGTAGTACTTACGACTCCAGCGTGGCCCATGAATCGTCACATAGGCGAGTTCTTGCACGAGAGCAACGAGCGAGGTGAAAACCTCCTTGGAAAGTCGTCCCCAGCGCTGATATGCATAAAACCAGGTGACTAAGATCTGTCTGATGAGACGTGGGGTAAAGATCCCACGATTGCCTGCCTTATAGAAGATGAGTGCTTTACACTCATCAAAACGCCCACACATAATTCCGGTACGTTTGGGTCGTGGCGGGTGCTCCACAATGGCAGTCGGAATGAAGGGATGAGAGATGTTCTTATGGTGAAGACGCTCCCGGAAATCAGTATCCTCGCTAGTTGCATAGGGGAAATTGGTATCAAAGCCACCCAGTTCAAGGAAGAGGCGACGCTGAATTAGAACATTGCACGACCAGAGATTACCGCCAGTCTTATTCACTGGAGTTTCGTGGGTGAGAGGGCAGTACTCTTCTTCGCAGATGGTCTGTCCCTCGTAGACGAGAGTATCAGGCTTGAGTGCGTTGGCATAGCCTTCGAGCCAACTGGGTTTGGGGATGCAGTCGTCATCGGTGAAGGCGATCCACTCGCCGTGCGCGTGCTGCACACCTGAGTTTCGATTTGCGCCTGGGCCTTTTCGTGGACCTGCCACCCAGCGAACCCAGGGGTAGTGCTCTTTCAATAAGGCTTCCGCGGTAGACTCCCTACCATCATCAGTGACGATTACCTCATATTGATCTTTCGATAGTGTCTGGACACCTGGGGCGAGCTGATCCAGACATATCCTCAGAAGATCGTTGCGGTGTCGTGTGGGAATCACGATGCTAATCAAAATGCTACTTTCACTCACGAGCAGTATTATAGTTCATTCAATGTGAGCTTACCAGAAGGGGGTCGGTTATAAAATTGGTGAGGTAGCAAGCTTAAGAGTGATCCTACTCTGCCGTGGTGGGTAAAGATGAGAGTGAACCCGAACGCGACGCAAGCCGATGGCTCTACGCCGCTGAAGGCGGCGCAGCAACATGGCCATGCACGAGCGGAGAAACTCCTACGAGCCAAAGGCGCACTCTAGCACTTACTTCTCTGATTTCTCGCCTAAGGCAATAATCTCCGCGACGCTGCGGTGGGCTTCGATCTCGTGCCTTAGCTTAATCTCGGGGTGGATCTCGTAGCGATTACGCCGTCCCTCCCGGTGCCGTGTTACCACGCCACCTTCTTCCAGCTCCGCCACAATACGTTGCACCGCGCGCTCCGTGATTCCTACCTTGATTGCCACATCCCGAAGGCGTACCTCACTATCTTGTGAAAGACAGATCAGCACATGGGAGTGGTTGGTGAGGAATGTCCAGCTTGTTTCTCCTGTCATAGAAGGCAATTATATCTTAGTCATGAAAAAATATTACGAAGATATTGTCATGTTTTATATTTCGTGATATGTTGATCTCTGGAGGTTTGTTATGGAAAAGCGAGTGGTGGCGTTTGCAGAGGGTGATGGGATTGGCCCGGAGATCATGGGAGCCGTGCAGAAAATCCTGGCTGCGGCCCAGGCACCGATTGAGTGGTCGCCTGTGGTGCTGGGGAAGCAAGTCTACGAGAGTGGGCATAGCTCTGGGATTGCGCCAGAGGCTTGGGAGACGATTCGTCAGACACGGGTTTTGCTCAAATCTCCTCTGACGACGCCGCAAGGGGGAGGCTACAAGAGTGTCAATGTGACGCTTCGTAAGTCGTTGGGGCTCTATGCCAACGTCCGGCCTTGTATCGCCTACGCTCCGTTTGTCGTCACCCGGCACCCTAAGCTGGACATGGTGATAGTCCGTGAGAACGAAGAAGATCTCTATGCGGGAATTGAGCACCGACAGACCGATGATGTGGTGCAGTGCCTCAAGCTGATCTCCCGACCGGGCTGTGAAAAAATCGTGCGCTATGCCTTTGAGTACGCGCGAAAAAACAACCGCTCTAAAGTGACCTGCATGACCAAAGACAATATCATGAAGCTCACCGATGGGCTTTTTCGCCAAGTCTTTGAAGAGATTTCACTGGAGTACTTAGATATCCAGACCGAGCACATGATCATTGATATCGGTGCTGCGCGGATCGCCGACACGCCCGAGCGCTTCGATGTGATCGTCACCAGCAACCTCTACGGCGACATTATCTCCGATATCGCGGCCCAGATCGCGGGCTCTGTGGGGCTGGCGGGCTCGGCTAATATTGGGGAGCACGGAGCGCTCTTTGAGGCGATTCATGGCAGTGCACCTGATATTGCCGGTCAAGACATCGCCAATCCTTCGGGGCTCCTGATGGCCGCTGTCCAGATGCTGGTGCATCTTGGGCTGCCAGATCATGCCACACTGGTGCAGAACGCGTGGCTTAAGACACTAGAAGAGGGGATTCACACCGCCGATATCTTCCGCGCCGAGACCAGCCAGGTGCTTGTGGGAACCCAAGCCTTCGCCGATGCTGTGATCGCCAATCTCGGGGAGGTGCCCTTGTTGTTGCCTTCTGCTTGCTACAGCATGCCGGAAGAGAGCCAGGAGCTACCCAGCGCGGCTGTTGCGACTCTCCCACGCCCCTGTGCCCGAAAAGAGCTGGTGGGGGTAGATATCTTTCTCCACTGGCGCGGCACCTGCCCTGAGGAGCTTGCGATGCGGCTCCAAAAACTGGGGCCAGCCCGCATGAGACTGGCGCTGATCACCAACCGAGGCGTTAAAGTCTGGCCAGGAGGCTTCGCGGAGACATCCTGCATTGACCACTGGCGCTGTCGGTTTCTTCCCATCGGCACCAAGACCATCGTCCACGGTGATATTCTAGGACTCCTCACCGCGATGGACATGGCCGGGCTAGACTTCATCAAGATGGAGAACCTCTGTCAGTTCGACGGCGTCCCCGGCTATGCTCTTGCGCAGGGGCAGTAGTCTACTGAAGATAGGCCGCTAGTGCTGTCGCCAGCTCGGGGGCTTCATGGCTGGCGGCGACGGTGTTGAGTGCTTCGGTAAGGCGCTCGGGGTAGTGGCTACCGATAGTGCGGAGCGCCTCCGC
The DNA here is from genome assembly GCF_964826245.1 of Armatimonas sp. Classification (NCBI taxonomy): domain Bacteria; kingdom Bacillati; phylum Armatimonadota; class Armatimonadia; order Armatimonadales; family Armatimonadaceae; genus Armatimonas; species Armatimonas sp. Next base: position 11,743 of record NZ_CBAYMC010000119.1, read on the forward strand.
TAGGTAGTCACGCTGGGCTTGGGTGTCGCGGATAATCCAGGTTACCAGCTCGGCCAGAGTGCTCTCGCCCTCAGCGTGCGCCTGTGTCTTTAGCCTCTCTAGCTTCTCTAGCTGGCTGAGCTCGTAAAGAAGTGCGTCTACACAGATTCCCGTGGCTTCGTCGCACGGTGGCTCCCAGCGGTACTGGGTCAGAAGCTCGTCTGCGGCACGGCTCAGCGCGGCTTCGTCCCAGCCACCCCGCCGCTGGAGCCACTCCAGAAATGCCACGAGGTGCTTGCTTTTCTCGTAGGTCCAGTGGGTCCAGAACCACGCACGGCCCCGGCTGGCGCGTAGCAAGTTCTGGTTGATCGCTGCGTAGTCAGGCAGAAGGGTCGCATCCCGCCAGAGTGCCAGGGTCGCCTCTATCAGCGCGGTGCTGGGCGCACTTGTCTCGGCTTCTGCCCCTGTTGGCCAGACCACCGAGCTCCATGGGTTCCACAGGCGCTCCGCATCGGCGCGGGCGAAGTGCGCTTTGTAGAGTGCGTAGAGCTCCCGTTCGGTCTCTTTATCGAGCATCGCGGCGGCAGAGCGCTCCGTGGTGGCGTTTTGTCGTGCGTTGAGTTCGTCGTCTTCGTGGCTGCGTAGCATAATGATTGTCTCTTGGTACCATAGAGCCGGAGCCCCAGTCATGGGCCAAACGGCCTATTTCACGGAACTATACCCAGGGAAAGGGGTTAGAGAACTATGGATTTTCCTCAGACAACCAGTATTCATCTAGAGCTGGGCACCGTGCGCCAGCCCTACAACAGTGCGCGCATCTTTGGCGACACGGGGACAAAGTTCTCCCTGCGCGATCTGATCGGCAAAGGGAGCTTTGGCTATGGCCGTGTTACCGTGCTAAGCCCTCTTAATGCCAACCACACCCTGCGCCTGGTGGTGGCACCACTGGGCTACTCAGGGACGGGGCAGTTTGCCGCCCCCGTGCGCTTTCAGAACACGACATTTGCCGCCGCGACACCGACCACGGGCCGCTATGAGTTTAACTCCTACCGCCTCAGTTATGCGTCAACCGTGCGCAAGACGGAAAAAGAGATCTGGCGCGTGGGAGGGACACTCAAGGTTCGTGATGCTCAGATTGCGCTACAACAAGGCACCACTCGTGCGGCATCGTCGAATCTGGGAGTGGTGCCGCTGATTCATCTCAGCGGTGAGCGCAAGCTCAGTGAGCGCTGGAAGCTCCTGCTCGATGCCGATGGCCTCGCCGCGCCACAGGGGCGTGCCTTTGATGTGGGGCTATTTTTAGCGCACCGCCTCTCCCCTAAAACCGACCTGACTTTAGGCGCTCGAACCCTGGAGGGCGGTGCGGACAACGAGCGTGTCTACAACTTTGCTCGCCTCGACTATCTGAGCATGGGGCTTGTCTTGAAGTTGTGAGAAAAATATTTCGTGAAACAGGGAACGCATAGCTTCGTTGTTGCGTATAAATAGGCAACGAAGGGGAGTAGCGACCGGCTCGGAA
>NZ_CBAYMC010000120.1:0-13129 GCF_964826245.1 Armatimonas sp.
GAAAGTGTATCGCGCTGGCAAAGCAGACATCGCCCCTGGCCGAGCTGGTCGCCTGGTCGGACATGTTCGATCCGCACCACAACGCCCACGACAACTACTACTTAGTCCGTGGCACGCTCGCTGGAAGCTGGGAGGGGCTGAGCAAAGACACGCTGATCATGAACTGGAACTCCGGCAAGCCCAAAGAGAGCCTCGACTTCTTCGCCAAGCGCGGCCACGCTCAGATTCTCGCGGGCTACTACGACGGCGACCCCAGCGCCATCAAAGGCTGGCTCGCCACGGCTAAGGCGCTGGGCGGTGCCAAGGTCGAAGGCGTCATGTACACCACCTGGGCCAACAACTACAGCCAGCTCGAAGCCTTTGCCAAGGCGGCGTGGGGCGGTGCAGCGGGAACGTCTCTTGGCTAGATTGCAAAGCCTACGCGGACTGGGCAGAGCGATTACTGCCAACTGAAGCGCAGTGGGAGTACGCAGCGCGAGGTGGGCTGGAAGGAAAAGAGTATCCGTGGGGCAATGAGGAGCCCAAAGACCAGCTCTGGTGGACACCGACGAGCGGGGATAAGGGCACAGCCTGCGGGAAGCTACCCCTTGCACACTACAGCAAGGTCTTTCTCGCCTACCGCAAGCGCATCCGGGGCACCTTCCCCCGCACCAGCGCCCTCTACCGCAGCCTGCCGTAATCATGAGGCCCATTCATGGGTCTTGCCGCAACAGCGGGCCCGTTTACGCGCCCGATGGATAACGGGCAGGAAACCCGCCTCTCTCTGTCGAACACAAAGCCCATGAGCAAGGTATATAAGCTAGGTGTGGCAAAGCTGGTGCACGACCATGTGTGGGGTGAGCTGAGCCACTGGGCGGCGACGGGGCGTGTGGAGATCGTGGCGGTGGGCGAGAGCAACGAGCGGCTCCGCAACCGCTTTGCCGAAAAGTTCCCTGAGGCCCGTCTTTACGAGTCCTGGGAGGCGATGCTGGCGGGCGAGAGCGAGCTCGATATCGTCCAGATCGCGGCGGAGAACTCTGCCCACGCCGAGATCACCGAGGCGGCGGCGGCAAAAAAGTGCCATGTGATTAGTGAAAAACCCATGGCGGCGACTCTGGCGCAGGCCAATCGCATGGTGGCGGCCTGCGACAAAGCGGGCGTCCAGCTCATGGTCAACTGGCCCACGGCTTGGAGTCCGGCGTTTCAGGAAATGGAGCGCATTATTCTCTCGGGTGGCATTGGCGAGCTGCGCTACTTCAAGTACAGATCCGCCCACAACGGCCCTAAGGAGATCGGCTGCGACGAGACCTTCTGGGGCTGGCTCTACGACGAGGAGAAAAACGGCGGTGGGGCGTTTATGGACTACTGCTGCTACGGCTCCGCGATGATGGCCCGGTTCTTAGGGCTCCCGGAGAAAGTCATCGGGATGCGCGGCATTCTCGCCAAGGACTACCCCATCCCCGATGACAACGCGCTCATCGATGCCTGGTATAAAGGCGCACACTGCGTTGCCGAGGCAAGCTGGACCCAAGTGACGGGCTACGTCACCGGCAACCCCTACGCCTATGGCTCTGAGGGGGCACTCTGCCTGCAAGGCGGGAAAGTGCACCTGATGAAGCCGGGGCAGCCCGTAGAGATTATCGAGCCCACGCCCTTAGAGGCGCCGTACCGTACCGCACCCGAGTATCTACTCCACTGCATCGAGACCGGCGAGGCGCTGGCCGGTGTCTGTAGCGCCAAGGTCTCGCGCGATGCTCAGGAAATCTTAGAAGCAGGCAAGCGTGCCGCCGATTCGGGTATGATGCAAAAACTTCCACTAACGACCGATCTCTAAGTCTAGCTACGCATGATTGAAAAACTAGAAAACAACCTTGGCTCCGTGATCCGAGGCAAGCCGGAGGCTATTCGCCTTGTGGTGATTGCCTTGCTTGCCGGAGGACACGTTCTCCTTGAAGATGTCCCGGGTACGGGCAAGACCACGCTGGCCAAGGCACTTGCCCGCTCCATTGATGGGACGTTCCGGCGGATTCAGTTCACCCCGGACTTGCTCCCAGCAGACATCACAGGCTCAAGCTTCTACCGTCCTGCGGAGGGCGTCTTTGAGTTTCGTGAGGGGCCGGTTTTTAGCCATATCCTACTCGCCGATGAGATCAACCGGACATCGCCGCGTACCCAGTCGGCGCTTCTTGAGGTGATGAGCGAGGGACAGGTGACGGTCGAGGGAATACGTCGCTTGCTCCCTCAGCCGTTTTTTGTGATCGCCACACAGAACCCGGTGGAGTACCACGGCACCTACCCACTCCCCGAGGCACAGCTCGACCGGTTCGCGATTCAGCTTGCGCTAGGCTACCCCACCCACGACGACGAGCTGGCGATTCTCTTTTCCCAGAACGATGGTCACCCGCTAGAGCAGCTCCAGTCGGTTCTGACTACCGAGGATGTACTGACGCTACAAGCCGAGGTGCGCCGCGTGCTGGTAAAACCCGAGGTCGCGGACTACATCGTCCGGCTGGTGGAGACAATCCGTAAAGATGCCCGTCTGCGCCTAGGGCTCTCGCCGCGCGCCTCACTGACGCTCTACCGTACCGCGCAAGCCCGCGCCCTCACCGAGGGGCGAGACTTCACGCTCCCTGAAGACATTCGCGCACTTGCTGTCCCCGTGCTCTCACACCGCATCCAGCTCGACACCAAGGCCAAGTACGGCGGCCTACTGCCCTCTCAGATCATCTAGCAGGCGCTGGCGTCGGTGGCGGTGCCACGGTAAGGCTCCCCTAACCCCCGCCCGGTGGGGGAACTACATCCGAGGGCTCCCAGCTGAGGATCTCTCGGGCGGGGGCTAGGCTCAGGCGCTCAAAGCTGGTCTTGGAAGTGGCGTGGACAATGGCGTAGCCGACGTTCTCCGTCGTGACGCAGCGTGCCAGAAAGCTCGCCGCATCCCGAGGCGAGAGCCAGATCGCATTGGCGCGGCCTTCTTTCAGCCACTCGTGCTCATAGTCCAGAAACCACCCGATCCGCACCGCGATAAACTCCAGCCCGTGCTTGTCGTGGTAGTAGCGCCCCATGGTCTCGCCCATCGCTTTAGTGACGCCATACAAGCTCACCGAGCGCGGCAGATCGGTGGCTTCGACCTTGTGCTCCTGCGGATAATAACTCACCGCCTGCACGGTCGAGGCAAAGACGACGCGCTTGACGCCCGCCGCCCGCGCGGCCTCAAAGACATTAAAAAGCCCGACGACATTGTTGGGAACCAGCTCCTCGACAAACGGCGCTTCGTCGCTGGTGGCCGCGAGGTGCACCACCGTGTCGCAGCCCTGCATCGCCGCTGTCAGAGTCTCGATGCTAGATAAGTCCGCAACAATCGTCTCTGGCTCGCCCTCAATAGGCCGTCGGTCGAGGAGCTTAAGCTCAAACTGCTCATGGAACGTGGGCAAGATATGCGGCCCGATGCGCCCGCCAGGGCCGGTGAGAAGAACGGTGTGTTTCACGCCTTGAGTTTACCCGCCGAGAGGGCAAGATAGCCCCAGCCCAGCAGAAAACAGACGCCGCCGAGCGGTGTGATCGCCCCCAGCCACTTGATGCCCGTCACCGCGAGCAAGTAGAGGCTTCCCGCAAAGATAAGCTGGCCAATCAGAAAGAGCTTCCCGACGGTCTGCGTCACCTTCAGCTCCACTTGTCCCGCCAGCGCCGCCAGCAGCAGCATCGCCAGCGCATGGGCTAGGTGATACTGAACGCCCGTCTTCCAAATCTCTATTGCAGGTGCACTGATCACGGACTTCAGCCCGTGTGCCCCAAACGCCCCCGCCGCCACCGCGATCCCCGCGCTAATTGCGCCTATTCGAATGAGATTCAAGAGCTTGTCTCCAGTGTAATATCACCGCCGTCCCGAAAATCAATACTGACCAAAAATCCCTGGAGGAGTGCACGTCCTACTAAGGGCTGAATTCCCGTCGCCACGACTTCAACAGGGCGCTGCTGCTCCGCCCAGCGAATAGTGGTGAGATAACTATCTAGCATCACGCGGCTTCCATCGGCAAGGCGCGAGGGGATCGTCTGGAGAAAAGGAAGCTTGAGTACCTCGACTGCCTGCTCTGGAAGCGTGAGATACCCTGCAAAGCCTGTGTCCACAACGCACTCTAGCGAGAAAGCCGGTTGATTGGGCAGTAGAAAAGTAACTGAAACAAAAGGCTTGTTCCCTTGAACATGGCCAATTGTCATTGCTTCGTTTCACTCAAGAGACTGCCAAAAGAGTATACACAATCCTGCCCGATGCGTATGCCATAGAGAGTTGCCTCAGGATTTCGCTTCAGTAAACGTAGGGCTGCGGCAACGGCATCATCGTCAATTTCGTAGTCACCTGTCGCTATATCCAAGGAGAGGCGCTTGCCCAAATTAGCGGGCGTATCAATAAAAGCACGGAGTTTTTCGTTGTAGAACTTTTCGCCGCGCTGGCCAATTTCCTCTGAGGTATAGCTCAAGTGTCCCATAGCACTATTCTATCGCAGGTGCTTTGCGTTTTCGTAGGGCACGAACAGGCGACATTCTTCAATGCAGTAGCTTTTGTCGGGCTTGGGGGTGCGGACAAAGCAGCGGTTCACAAGAAGTTCAACATGTTCTTCGTAGCTCAGTTCTTCTGAGAAACAGTCATCGGGGCTCCAGGTAGATGGAAGGTGGCCAGGAGTGAGATCACAGCGACCATCACGGTTGAACCAGTAGCCCATCTTGGTAGCGTAGTCGCGGCGGAAGTCGGTGCGCCACTGTGAGTTACTTCCCCAGCCCTTGGAGAGATCTTCGGTAGGTCTCCAACTGCGGGTGAAGGTAAAGAAGAGCGTATGTCTCTCAGCCTGTGTTTTGATAAATAATTCTGGCTGGACTCTTACTCTGACTCCTGCGCGGGCGAAGAGAAGCTCTCCGAATGTCAGCGCAGGCCAAAAAAAGTACTCGATCTGAACCGGCTCAGTAAGGGTATCGTCCTCGATCAGCTCAACAATCTCGTGCCAGAATGGGTGGTAGGTACTTGGTTCCCTTGTGGTGAGCCCAACCCACTCCCACCAGATTACGTAGGCATCTTTAGTAAGTTCCCGAGAGTGCTTACCGTAGAGCTGGCAGACCAGCATGTCATGAACTCGGCTCAAGGCATACCAGTTTTCCAACCCATCATCGGTGACATAGTCCATGCCCTCGTACTGATAGTCGTTCAAGTCTACTAGGAGTCTCGCTGCCTGTGTTGCCACCTCGTCCATTGCCCATTGGAGCGGTGTTTTGCTTTGGTAGAAGATGGCTTCGTAGACTTGACGAAATCGGACAAACTCAGCCATTTGTTCTCCTCTCCCCCTTCCTTGGAACAGGGAAGGGGGCGGGGGGATGGGTTCGGGATGATGGCTATCCCTTCACCGCGCCGCTGGTGAGGCCGGAGATGAACTCTTTTTGGAGCACTAAGAACAAGACAATCACCGGGAGCACCATGACGAACGTTCCGGCCATCATCATCCCGTACTTCTGGCTGTAGAGGCCCACCAAGCTGGAGAGGGCGATGGGGAGCGTGTGGTGCTGGGGGTTCTGGAGCATCATAGACGGCCACAAAAGGCTGTTCCAGCTTCCCATAAACGTCAGCAGGCAGAACGCGCCGGTCATCGGGCGCACGATCGGCATAATGATATTCCAGTAGATCCCAAACTCCGAGCAGCCATCAATGCGCGCCGCGTTCATCAGCTCGTCGGGCACCCCAAGGATAGCCTGGCGGAACAAAAAGATGCCAAAAACATTGCCCGCAGAGCCGATCAGCATTCCTAAGTAGGTATCCACTAAGCCGAGCTGGTACATGAGCTGATAGCCGGGGCCGAGCGTGACCGCACCCGGAATAAAGACCGTCAGGAGCTGGATGCCCATCAGCACTTTCTTGCCCTTGAACTCGTACTTGGCCAGCGCGCAGCCCGCCAGCGAGCAGAAAAAGAGCTGTAGGATCACGCCCGAGCAGGCCAGAAAGAGCGAGTTGAAGAGCGAGCGGATGTAGTTGGGGCTTTTAAGCTCCCAGAGGTCTTTATAGTTCTCCAGGGTCGGGTGAGAGGCCCAGAGATACTGCGAGAACATCTCCCCCGAGGGGCGTAGCGTGGACGAAAACAGCTCCCACATGGGGATGAGTGCTGAGAACGCTGCGATAGTCAGAAGGACATAGGTAAGGATCTTGCCAAGGAGTTTCATGGGTTATGCGTCCTTCTTTGCGGTGCCGGAGAGCCAGATCTGAAGGGCGGCAATGGCAGCCAGCATCACGGCCAGTGTCCAACCGACCGCCGACGCGTAGCCTAGGTCGCCGGAGAGCAGGCCGTTGTTGAACAAGTACATGATGATCGTCAGGCCACGGTTGTCTGGGCCACCGCCGCCGAGTAGGGTGCGAGGGAGCTCGTAGAGCTGGAAGCTCCCAACTGTCATGGTGACCAGCACAAAGGCCATCACGGGCGCAATGGCAGGCAGAGTCACGGCACGGAAGCGCTGCACACCATTGGCACCGTCTACCATTGCGGCCTCAATCAGCTCCTGGTCTACGTTCTGGAGCGCGGCGAGAAAGTAGATCATGTTGTAGCCGATACTCATCCAAGCCGTCACGACCACTAGCGCGGGAAGGACATTATTCGGCTCCGAGAGCCATTTCTGGTCCAGCCACTGTGGCCCCAGAATAGCGGCCAGCCCGATATTGACCAGACCAAACTTCGCCTGCAAAAGCACGCCAAAGAGCACGCCGACTGCTACCTGACCCATTAGGTTGGGAGCGAAGACGGCCAAGCGCCAGAGCTTGACCCCCTTGATCCACTTTTGCGAGAGCAGCAGCGCAAGGCCCAGCGACATCGGCAGCTGGATCGCCACGGAAAGCACCGCAAAGAGCGCCGTGTTCCCGACCGCTTTACGAAAGTCCAGGTCGCTCCAGAGAAACTGGTAGTTGCTCAGCCCCACGAACTTGGCATCTTTTGGCCCACTGGTCGCGTAGAGCGAGTAGGCTAGGCTCTTGAGATACGGGTAGGCGGAGAAGATACAGAATGTCACCACAAAGGGCAGGACAAATAAATACGGTGCAAGCTTCTGTTGCTTCTTAAAAAAGGTTGAGCTCTCTCTCAAAACGGGTTCCTCGCCATTTGCTGACGGACTTCATCGGCGCGGGATTTTACGGTGCTGCGCACGAACGCATCCCAGCCTGCGTCTTCGCCGTGGGCGTTGTAGTACTCGACACACTGGATCAATGCCTGGCCCAGCTTGCCTTTCCCCAGCTCCACAAAGGCGCTGGCATACTGTGGTGGCACCTGTGGCGCTAGCGCAGCGTAGTCCCGTCCTATTTTCTGACCGGCGTAGTAGGGGTACTCTTTGTCAAAGGCGGGCTGGCTCCATGCCGAGGGCACGGGGGGCAAGATATTGGTGTCGGCGTAGCGCTCGGCGAGGTCTTTCTCGTTGAGGTAGAGGAACTTGGCAAAGTCCCAGGCGAGGTCTTTACTGGCGCAGGCCTTGGTGATTCCTAGCATCGTCCCACCCCAGGTGCTTGTGCGACGGCCTCCGGGCTTGATGGCGGGCATGGGCATCAGGCCCATCTTTCCTGACATCTTTGCCACATCTTTCTCGTGGTTCTTGCTGCGCCAGTCCGGGGTGACAACGCTTAGAAAGTACCCACTCTCTAGCGCCTGGGTCATTACTTGTCCAAACGAGCTGGAGAGGGCATTGCCGATCTGGCGCTTGCTGTTTTTAGCGACCAGGGGCACGTACCACTTCATGGTCTCGATTCCGGTCTCGTTGTCGAAGATCACCTTGCCATCCGGGTCGAAGTAGCCGCCATCGCGCTGGAAGAGGCAGAGCTCAAGCTGCGAGGTGCCGGTATCGGACATCTCCAGAAGATACTGCTTGCCCGGCTGCTTGACCTTCACGCCCGCCTCGATAAACTTATCCCAGGTGTCGAGCTGCGCGGGATCAAGGCTCAGCTCCTTGAACTTCTCGCGATTATAAGCCAGCATCACCGGGTGCACATCGTGGGGCAGCCCGAAGATACTTCCCCGGTTGGTGTAGGGAGCAAAGCGACTGGCGACAATCTTTTTATCGAGCCCCTCAGATTTGAGGCGATCCGTGATGTCTAAAAAGCCGATGTGCTCTTTCGGTCCGCGGAAGAACGATCCGGCGGCGCTGATCTCGATCTCCACCATATCAGGGACATCCAGATCCGCTTGAAAGGCCGCCCGGAGCCGCTGGTTGAGCCCTTGACCATCCACGAGCTGCAGATCTACCGTAACTCCGGGGTGCTCTTCGAGAAACTTGGGGAGCGCTTTCTGGTAGGCTTCGTAGTGCGGACGCGCGAACGTCCAGTAGGTCAAAGTCGCCCGCTTTGGCTTCTTCGCCTGATCTTTGGCGAGAAAAAGCCCCGAAACGACCGCCAGACAAAGAATCGCCAGCGGGGCGGGACCGTAAGGAAATGCACGCATTGTTCGGTATTATACCAATCAATGATCTATCTTGATGGCAACTCGCTAGGGCTTCTCACCGAGGAGGCGGAGAGCGCCGTTTTACGGACGCTTTCCGAGTGGCGTGAGCTTGCCATCCACGGCTGGACGGAGGGGATGCACCCGTGGCTCTTTCTGGCGGAGCGCACGGGGGCGCAGCTGGCGCGGCTGATCGGGGCGGAGGCGAAAAGTGTGGTAGCGATGGGCTCGATCACGGTCAATCTCCATCAGCTCTTGGCGACACTCTATGACGGCAAAGGGAAAGTGCTGATCGAGCATAGCGCGTTCCCAACGGATCGCTACGCCCTCCAGAGCCATCTCAAGCTACGCGGAGTCTTGGAGGGGCTTGTTGCCGTCACGCCCGACGAAGACGCAGTCGAGGCGGCGTTTGTCACGGGGGAGTTTTCGTGTGCGGTTCTACCGTCGGTGATCTACACAACGGGGCGACTGCTGGACATGGAGCGACTGACGGCGAGTGCACGGGCAAACGGAGTCGTTCTGCTCTGGGACTTGGCGCACTCGATTGGGATTGTCCCGCACCCGCTCGATGCCTGGGGCTGCGATGCGGCTTTTTGGTGTGGCTATAAGTGGCTCTCTGCGGGGCCGGGGAGTGTCGGTGGGCTCTATCTCAACCCGCGCCATCAGGGAAACTCTCCTGGCTTGCAAGGCTGGTTTGGGAGCCGGAAAGATGCACTCTTCACCAACGACGAAACCCTCCAACCCGCCGAGGGCGCCGCGCGGCTTCAGCTTGGCACGTCACACGTTCTCTCGCTCGCCCCGCTAGAAGCTACGGCAAAGTCACTGGCAGACCGCGGCATCGAGCGCCTGCGGCAAGAGTCGCTTGCCCTCACCGCGCTTCTGCGCAGCGAGGCCGAAAACGCAGGCTTCACCGTCATCACGCCACGGGAAGACTCCCAGCGTGGGGGCCATATCACGATTCAGCACCCCAACGCCGCCGCACTTTGTCGGGCGCTACGAGCGCACCAGATCATCCCTGACCACCGTCCACCTGACCTCATCCGCTTTGCCCCACACCCGCTCTACAGCACCGAAGAGGACTGCAAAACTGCCGTCACGACCCTCAAAATGCTTGCGGAACAAGGGACGTTTGAGACTGAAGCCAGCCTGATTCCATAGCTGTAGACCCGGGGCTTCATGCCTCTCTTGCTCTTGGTAGTCAGCTCGATACCATCGGCAAATAGTAGCTCAAAGAGTTCCTGGGAGACGTCGCCTTTATCTCCGTACACCTTCCCAAAAATCTTTTGAAACAGAGCAGGAACAGGCACTCTATCGTCAATATTTCCTAGATTAAGACAGTGCCTCTGGCACTGCCGAAGGGTAGCCTATTTTCGTGTTTCTCTTAATCTCCGGGTAAACTAGAAAAATAATGGCAAGAAAACGAACCTCCAGTCTCCCTCCTGGTGCCTGGCGTGTGGAGGAAGCGATCTGGGGAGAGTACCAGCGCGTCCGGCTGATCACGGGCTTGCCGAGTATCATAGATGACCAAGAGCGGGTGCGTTCGGTGCACGCCGTGGCCATGCTTCCTGATGGAAGACTCGTCTTAGCCGAGAACAAAGACGGCAGCTTTACCTTTCCTGGTGGGCGCTTAGAGGGCGGCGAGACGCAGCATCAGGCGCTTGTGCGAGAGCTCTGGGAGGAAGTGCGCACACGGCTCAAGCCCGATTACAAGCCGCTTGCAGCGACCCGGATTGAGTTTCTGAACCGCGTTCCTGGCCGTGTCTATCGTGTCCACCCGACCTATCTACTGTGGGTCTCGGGCACGGTCGCGGAGCTCTCTGATGAGCCGCACCACGATCCGGCGGACAGTGTGGTCGGTCGGCGCGTCTGCACCCCAGAAGAAGCCCTCACGCTTCTCCCTGAGCTTGAGCGGCGCGTTCTCGAAACCTGTCTGGGCCTCCTCCCTGAGCCAAAAGGCGTTATCCGCGAGCTTGTGGACGACGAGGAGAGCGCGTGAAGCGCCTCGTTGTCGCCATCACGGGAGCCAGCGGTGCTCTCTATGCCCAGCGCTTTCTGCTACAAGCGGTGCACCACTACGATGAGATCTATCTCACGCTCTCCTCCAACGCTGCCTCCGTGCTCAAGACGGAGCTAAACCGCGAGCTGGATGCCTATCTCTGTGACCCTAAAATCCAGCTCTGTGAGAAGCGTAATTTCTTCACCCCGCCCGCCTCGGGGAGCTTCCGCCACGAAGGCATGGTGATCGTCCCCTGCTCGATGGGGACTGCTGGTCGTATCGCAAACGGCATCAGCGACGATCTCACGACCCGCGCCGCCGATGTCTGCCTCAAAGAGGGCCGTAAGCTGATTCTTGTCCCGCGTGAGATGCCCTGGAACCTGATCCACCTGCGAAATATGACCCAGCTCGCCGAGGCCGGAGCGACAATTCTTCCCGCCAGTCCCGCCTTCTACCACGAGCCCAAGACCATTGAGGACTTGGTAGACACCGTGGTCGCCCGTATTCTCCAGAACCTCGGCATCGAACAAACCCTTGTTGGTGAATGGCAAAAATAAAAATAATTCCGCATTTTGTTAGAATTGGGGTAGTTCCGTCGTTATAGGGATGGGGTTCGTAGAACAAATCCATGGATGAGTTGCGGCAGGCATTAAAAGAGTTTTTTGGGCACGATGATTTCCGCGAGGGGCAGCGCGAGATTGTCGAGGCAGCGGTGGCGGGGGTGGACACGCTGGCGGTCTTGCCCACGGGCGGCGGGAAGTCCGTGACCTACCAGCTACCAGGGCTGCTCTTGCCGGGCGCGACTCTCATTCTCTCGCCGCTGATCGCCTTGATGAAAGACCAGGTCGAGAGCCTCCCTGAGGCGCTGCAAGACCGGGTTGCGCTGATCAACTCGTCGCTGGACTCGTCGGAGCTGGGCAAGCGGCTGGCGCAGCTTAAGTCGGGGCAATTAAAGCTTATTTATGCCGCGCCGGAGCGTCTGAGGCAACCGCCGTTTCTGCACGCGCTCCGCGAGGTGGGCGTCTCACTGGTGGTGATTGACGAGGCGCACTGTATCAGCCAGTGGGGGCATGATTTTCGGCCTGATTATCGGGCCGTGGGACGGGCGGTTCAAGAGCTAAATCCTCGTTCGGTGCTGGCCGTCACGGCGACCGCGCCGCCGGATGTCCAGCGCGATATCGAGCAGCAGCTGGGGCGTAAGCTCAGGGTGATTCTGAAGCCGACGTGGCGTGAGAACTTATTTTTAGAGGCGCGACGCGTGAAAAGCAACGATGAGAAGCTCTTTGCCACCGTGGAGATCTGCCAGCAGTTTGACGGCGTCGGGCTGGTCTATGCGTCGTCGCGGGATCGTTGTGAGGACATCTCACGCATGCTCAAGCGGCAGGGTGTGGCGGCGGGTTTTTACCATGCGGGCCTGGAGCCCGTGGAGAGAGCGGCGGCGCAGGATCGCTTTATGAACGGCGAGGTGCGCGTCATGGCGGCGACCGTCGCGTTTGGCATGGGCGTGGACAAGTCTGACATTCGGTTTTTGCTGCACTTCAATCCCTCCAGAACTCTGGAGAACTACTACCAGGAGGCGGGGCGTGCGGGGCGCGATGGCAAGCCCTCGCGCTGCGTCATGCTCTACACGTCGTCGGACATGGCCACGGCGACCCGGCGGCTGGGTGAGGCCGCGCTCACAGCGGAGCGGGTGCAGAGTGTCTACAAAGCGGTGCGGAGTATGCTAGGGCGACGGCGCTGCGCTCCCATCCGCTTTGAGGCACTGGTCAGTGAAGCGGGCGGCGACGATGGTTTAGTGCGAAGTGCGCTTCCCGTTCTGGAGGAGCTCGGCTTGCTCGCCCGTCATGCGGATCTTCCCCGCGCGATGCATCTCTACAGCGAGCCGTTCATGAACGATAGTGACGGCGATCCGCTTACCGATTTGCTTCTCTCTGCGGGGAGTGATCCCGTGGCGCAAGCCGAGGCGGCAGGCCTCCATCTCGCTGACTTAGAGCACGAGGTTCTGCGCCTACAAGAGGCGGGCTATCTCACCTACCGCGCCGCGCCACGCGATTTATGTCTAGAGCTCCTGCCTCCCCCTGAGGACACCAAAGCGCGTCTGGAGGAGCATCTTAAAGAGCGTGCCGAGGCCGCCGCGTACCGTGCCGCCGCGATGAAAGCCTATGGCGACGAGCCCAAGTGCCGCCACGCCCAGATCGCCCGCTACTTCGGAGACCGCTGGCCCCGCCGCACGTGCGGCATGTGTGATGTGTGCAGCCCTCCTCCCCGGCCCTCCTCCCGATCCCGGGAGGAAGGATCGGGGGAGGGAGGATCGGGGGAGGAGGGCCGGGGAGGAGGGAACATGGGCCAAGGGCTGGACGCCCTGCGCCTGCTCCATGATTTAGCGAGCAGCTACTACCCGTTTCATCTGGGCAAGACGGGCCTTCTCAAAGCGCTTCGGGGAACGCCTGATGCTCCCGTTAAGCCGAGTCGAACCGGAGCATTTGGGGCGCTGGAAAGCTGGAAAAAAGCCGATGTCGAGCGGCTAATCGAGGCCCTGATCGAGCAACGCTACCTGAGGCGCGATGAAGAAGATGAGTACAAGCGCCTCTATCTGACCGAGAGCGGGGTGGAGGCGCTGCAAAGTAATTCTTTGGATATCGAGTGGCGTGCACCATCGGTGGTGCAAGCACAAGCCTCCAGTGAGAGTGCCGATCCAGAGCTACTT
>NZ_CBAYMC010000121.1:0-13119 GCF_964826245.1 Armatimonas sp.
GATCAATAACGAGAACTTGGCGGCACTTGCGGCCACGGCAGCGCTGGCGGTACTGGCGGAGCTGCTCCGAGGGCGTCGGCGGCGAACCCTTGAGCTTGCGTTCTGGTGCGCGGTGGGAGTTGGGAGCAAGCTGACGTGCCTGGGACTGTTTCCCGCCATTTTTTTGGCGGTGGGCTGGCGCTTTGGCTGGCTGCGGGCATTCAAGACGACTCTGGTTGCGTTGCTCACCACACTCGTTAGTATGGGCTGGTGGTTTGTGGGAAATATCAGCCGGTGTGGGGACGCTCTCTGTAAAGAGACCTCAGATAAGCTCTGGGATGTCGCTCAGCCCGGCTATCTCCACTACAAAGCCACCCGAGGCTTCTCACCACCGCGCTATCTTTTCTCGATTGCGGCCTTTGGGTGGCGCTCGTTCTGGGGAACCTTTGATGGTCTCCAGAAGCATCTGCCCATGCCTCTTTTTCTGACACTGATGGTGTGGCAGGCAGCGGCGCTCTGGGGAGCCTGGCAAAGAGGCAAGAGAGCAAGACGAGTCCGGCAGGCATGGCTTCTGGCGGTGCTGGTTCTAATGAGCACCACGACACTAATCTATATTTTATACAACTGGCGGCACTACACGCCGCAAGGCCGTTATTTTTATGTAATGCTTGCGCCGTTTGGTGCGATTAGTGGATATGGCTTTCTCGCTCTCTTGCCACCGGCACGGCGACGAGGGGCTGCGCATGGGCTGGTGATCACGCTGGCGGCACTGAATCTCTGGTGCCTCTGGTACTACCGGCCTGGCAATTAGTTTCGTCGTTACTTGCTTAATCGTGTCTCGTCACTCATCCACGTTGGTTTAAAGGAAGGTTTGAAAATGTCTCGTACACGACAGGTCTTCACACGGATTGAGCTTCTCGTCGTCATTGCTAGCATCGCGATCTTAGCCGCGATTCTTTTTCCTGTCTTTGCCCAGGCCCGTGAGAAGGCCCGCGGAGCCGCTTGTCTCTCTAACACCAAACAGATCCTGACGGGTGTGATGATGTACCTCCAAGTTCATGCCCACGGGGGCGGGCTCTTTCCGGCCCTGGATGGAGCTGGTAGATCCGTATATTAAAAACACTCAGGTCTGGCTCTGTCCCTCTGCGCTCAAAGAGCCTGCGGGGTATGCCTCTATCTTCGGGGCCACGCCTGCGGGGGTGAAAGTGACGGCCCACTATGTCTGGACACCGTTTAACCGGTTCTCCTACTACGGTGGCTGGGGCGGGTCAACCAAGCTTGCGGGCTATCCCAACCCAAACCCTTTTGACTGCCGCGCAGGGCAGTTTGCGGAGCGCCGCTGCAAGGGCATTGCGCTTCTCGGTCGTCCTGCGGAGACGGCGTTCTTGAATGTGGGCTTTGCCGATGGTCACGCCAAGTTCCTTCCTGTGGCTCGCTTCCATGGCGATGCCAGTGCGGTGCGTGGCGCAGGGGTGGGAGCGGGCTGTCGCAAGCCGGAAGAGGCGACCCCAACCCCGGTACCAAGTACTGTCGCTTCCTCCACCACCTGGGTTTACCCCCAAGTAGTGGGCACGGGGCAAGGCCCCGAGACGACTCTCGGGGTCTTGTCGGAAGAGTCCCTGTTGTTAATTATTTCACTTGACCTTAAAAACAAGGCTTGCCTCAGAGCGGAAATCTAGGGTATAGTAGGTAAATCTGAACTCGTACTGTGTTGCACTAAGTTGTCTTTCCTCAGAGGGTTTAGATAAAACTAAGTGAGGTAATTATGTTTCATCTTAAACCGCGTCAGCGTGGCTTCACGCTGATCGAACTTCTCGTCGTGATCGCGATTATCGCAATCCTAGCGGCGATTCTCTTCCCTGTTTTTGCTCAAGCTCGTGAGAAGGCTCGTTCCATTTCCTGTCTCTCCAACATGAAGCAGATGGCGCTTGGCGTGATGATGTATGTACAGGACTATGATGAGGTCATGATCCCAAGCACCATCACTTACACAGGGCAAGCATTCCCCAACGACCGACGCTTCTGGCCGGAGCTGATTCAGCCCTACCAGAAGAACTGGAACATTGTCCGCTGTCCGAGCGATCCGACAGATCCTTTTGGTATTTTCAATGGTTCCAATGCTAATATCAAGTGGTACTACAACTGGATGCGCTGGCCCCAGTACGGTCTGAACTGGAACTACCTAATGCCCTCCCCGACCTGTGCCCCGTTCCCAGGTCTGCCTGTCGCGATGGCCGGTATTGCACAGCCTGCTGCAACGGTTCTCATGACCGATACCAAGAACGTCGGTAGCTCAGCGGGTTTCTACACCTCTGAGCATGTGGACAGCCCCGCCGCCATCTGGGCTCCTGACTGCTGTACATACTCCAACGGTGGCTGGGGGACGGGAGCTTGGGGCGATACGATTAACTACGCTAGCAAGCCAACCTTCACGGGGTCTTTTGCTCCACGGCACAACAGTGGTGGTAACGTTTCCTTCTGTGATGGCCATGCGAAGTGGTTCACCCCTGGTGGGCTCGCTGTTGGTACCAACTGGCGTACAGGAACGGGACAAGCCAACAGTGCTATTCAGATCACCGACCGCAATACCTACATGTGGGATCTGCAGTAGGCTAGTTAAAAACAAGGAATCAAACTATGCGCATTTTGACTGTTTTAGTAATCCTGGTGTCTATCATGGCATTAGCCGGTTGCTCTTCGGAAGATAAGACGGTTGGGGCTGCACCTCCCCCCAAGGCGGATGCACGTCCTGAAACAATGGGAGGACAGCCCAAGGCTGCTCCCCAGAATACGACCTCCAGCATGCAGGGAGCGGCAGTCAAGCCAGCAGGCATGTAGTTTGTCAAACTACCCCCCGCCCGAGAGCTCGGGCGGGGGGTTTCTTTTTGGAAAGGTGGTTTATCCTATGAAAATAAAGATGGGTATTCTCTGCTGCTTAGCAGGGATCATCATGACTCTGGTGATGGCTCCTGTGCCTGCTCTTGCACAGGGCGGATCGGCAATGGGAAGTGCATCAGGAGACCCCCTTAGCCTGACTGCGGCCCAGCAGATAAAAATGAGTGAAATCAATGCGAAGTATTTCGCTCAACTGCAAGCTGTTCGCAAGAAATATAAGCCGCAGGCAGATGCAGTTCGTGCCAAACATGCTCCGCTCTTTGTGGCCCTACGAGCCAAAAAATTAAAGCCTGAAATCTATACTGCCGAGATGATTAAGCTTCAAGCAAAAATGCAAGCGGAGGTTGGTCCGATCACGAAGAAGATTCAGCTTGAGCAGAAACCAATCGAAGATAAGAAAAATCAAGAAATCCTCACGATTCTCGATGCGAAACAAAAGGGACTTTTTAAGGCACAGATCGCAGGGAAAAAATAACGCGAGATGATGATCAATGAACCACGCCTGTTAGAGACGTTTTTGACGCTGGTGAACTTCAATACTCCCTCGCGCCACGAGAAGCCTGTCTCCGAGTGGGCGGCGCAGTACTTGGAGACGTTAGGGTTCTCCGTCGAGTTTGACGATGCCCATGAGCGGCTTCCGGGTGAGAAGGGGACGGTTGGGAATCTCATCGCCTTCAAGAAAGGCACCGTGGAAGGCGCTCCAGGGATCTTCTTCTCGTCGCACTTTGACACGGTGGAGCCAACCCCCGGCTTAGAAGTCAAGATCGACGGCGATAGGATCTCTTCCGCCTCGGACACAATCCTGGGAGCCGATGACAAGTGCGGTATGGCCCCGATCCTAGAGGCGATGGCGCAGCTTGCTGAGTCGGGGGAGGCGCACGGGGACATCCAGCTGCTCTTGATGATCTGTGAGGAGATTGGGCTGGTCGGGGCACGGCTGCTGGACCCGAAGCGCATCAAGGCAAAGTACGGCTTTGTGCTGGATGCGGGGCCGCCCGTGGGAACCATGACCTACGCTGCGCCCGCTCAGAACTCGTTTCGCGTGACGATCACGGGCAAGCAGTCGCACGCCGGAGCCGCGCCGGAGCTGGGGATCAGCGCGATTGTTGCGGCCTCGAATGCGATCTCCAAGATGCAGCTCGGACGCATTGATGCGGAGACGACGGCCAATATCGGCACCATCCACGGAGGGCTGGCCCGAAATATCGTCCCCGGTGAGGTGGTGATTGTCGCCGAGGCACGCTCACGGGTTCAGGAAAAGCTCGTGGCCCAGACCGCGCACATGAAAGAGGTCTTTGAGCGCGAGGCGGCGGCACTGGGCGCGAGTGCCCATGTCGAGGTGATCGGTGAGTACCCGGCGTATCGGCTCGATAAAGAGAGCCCTGTCTTGCAGCTGGGCGCACGTGCCGCCGAAGCCGCCGGGCTCACCCCAGGCTACGCCGAGTCGGGAGGGGGCTCGGATGGTAACCACTTCAACGCCTACGGGGTTCCGACGACCGTGCTGGCCACGGGCATGCAAGACGTCCACACCCACGATGAGTTCTGCACGCTCTCTGAGATGGTGCTCGATACCCGCTGGATCATCGAGATCGTCCGCGCTGCCGCTCAGAGTGCGCACTAAGAGCATGCCTTAATGAAACGTGGCTACTTTACGTTGTTTTTAAAGACCGGGCTTCTTGGGTACAATGCCCGGTAACTATGTCTAAATACGATGCTTTACTTCCGCGCTGGGATCTTTCGCCGCTTTTTACCGAGCTAGACACCCCCGAATTTACGGCCGCTTTTGCTGATGTTCTGACCCAGACCAAGACTCTGGAGACGCTCTTTAACGAGAAAAATATCATCGCTCGTCCCTCAGGCCCTCTCACTGACGAGGATATTGCGGCCTATGAGGCGGCAACGGAGGCATTTAACACGCTCTACTCGGAGCTGCGGCGCGTTCGGGCCTATCTCTCGCTTCGGATCTCGACGGACTCGCGCGATGCGGCGGCGCAGGCCAAGCTGAGTGAGCTGCGTGGGGCTCTGATTCCGCTTTCCAGCTTGGGGACACGCTTCACGGCCTTTATGGGCTCGCTCGATAGTGAGGCCCTGATCACAAAGTCCGAAGTGGCGGCAGCGCATGCCTACAGTGTCCGTGAGGCAAAAATCTACGCGGAGCACCAGCTTCCTTTGGAGCAAGAGGAGCTGGTTGCCCATCTTTCGCTCTCGGGCAGTAGCGCCTGGGCACGACTGCACAGCGATCTCACCAGCCAGCTCATGGTAGATTTTAAGGGCGAGCCCACCCCGATGAGTGTCATCCGCACCCTCGCCACCGACGAAAACGCCGAGACACGAAAAAGCGCCTACGAGGCTGAGCTGCAAGCCTGGAAGGGAGTCGCTCTGCCCCTCGCATTTGCGCTGAACGGCATCAAGCACGAGACGCGCCTGCTCGCCGAGCGCCGGGGCTGGAGCGAGGTCTTAGAGCGCTGCTGCAACGACAACTCCATCACCCGTGCGACTTTAGATGCCATGCGCGCCGCCGCCGAGAAGTCGTTTCCGGACTTCCGCCGCTACTTAAAAGCCAAGGCAAGAAAAGTCAGCAACACCGAGGCGCTTCCCTGGTGGGATCTCCTTGCGCCGCTGAGTGTGGAAGGGAATGAGGCGAGCGACTGGAGCTGGAGTGAGGCGGAGCGCTTTATCGGGGAGAACTTCGATGCCTACTCGCAAAAAATGGGAGACTTCGCCCGCAAGACTTTCTCCGAGCGCTGGATAGATGCCGAGCCGCGCCCTGGCAAGCGCGACGGTGCGTTCTGCGCCAGTGTCGGGCCGGGTGAGTCGCGGATCATGCAGAACTACCGCCCCAGCTTCGATGGGGTCAGCACGCTCGCCCATGAGCTGGGTCATGCCTACCATAATCTCTGCCTGAAAGACCGCACGATTCTCCAGTCCGGCACCCCGATGACGCTGGCTGAGACGGCGAGTATCTTCTGTGAGACCATTGTCAAGCACGCGGCCCTCAAGAGCGCCGCGCCCGCCGAGCGCCTGGCGATCTTGGAAGCCTCGCTTCAGAACTCCTGCCAAGTGGTAGTAGACATTGATAGCCGTTTCCGTTTCGAGCAAGCCGTGATCGAGAAGCGAAAAGAGCGTGATCTCTCCGCCGAGGAGCTGTGCGAGCTGATGCTCACGGCCCAGCGCGAGACCTACGGCGACGGCCTCGATAGCAATGCGCTCCATCCGTACATGTGGGCCGTCAAAGGCCACTACTACGGCTCGGCGTTCTACAACTTCCCCTACATGTTCGGCTTCCTCTTTGGCCTGGGACTCTACGCCCAGTACGAGCAAGACCCCGAGAGCTTCCGCGCCGCCTAC
Source organism: Armatimonas sp. (assembly GCF_964826245.1). Taxonomy (NCBI): domain Bacteria; kingdom Bacillati; phylum Armatimonadota; class Armatimonadia; order Armatimonadales; family Armatimonadaceae; genus Armatimonas; species Armatimonas sp. The sequence goes on from NZ_CBAYMC010000121.1 coordinate 6,223, forward strand.
GACGACTTGCTCTCTCAGACCGGAATGGCCAACGCCACCGAGCTGGCGCAGCGCTTCGGGCTCGATATCGAGAGCGAGGCGTTCTGGAGCGCGTCGCTGGATGTGGTTCGTGCTGAGATAGACCAGTTCGTGAGCCTGCTGGAAGACAAGGGCTAGCGCACGTGCCGACCGTCGCGGGGGGCTGGCTAGGAGAGTACCACTTCGACCATAACCTTGGTCAGCCCTGCGGCTTCGAGGCCACTTTCTCCGCCGCCGGCCCTGATGGCATGTTCCACGGCACGATCCTCGATGACGGCCCTCTAGGCGAAGCCGTAATTCACCACGCCCGGCAGGTTGGCGATGAGGTGATCTTCACCAAGATCTACCGCCTGAAGAAGCGCTCGCTCGCACCAGTGCGCTACGAGGGCAAGCTCCTCAACGACGGCAAGCTCCTGCGCGGCAAGTGGGCCATTGTCCACAGTAAGTACGGCACCACCGGCTGGTGGGAAGCCCACCGCACCTGGGAAGAGCTCGAAGTGGGCTTCGCCGATGAGGAGACCGAAGCCCACAAAGAGAGCCGTGAGCTGGTTACCGCTAGTTAGCCTCCCCCGGTTGGAGCGGGGGAGCTAGAGAGCCTCGTTCCTCGGCTACAAAGGGCCACCCAGAGGGTACCCGGCCCATAAAGCCCAGTATGGCCCGAAGCGGCCTTCGTAGCTTTAGCTCTCCAGTCCCGCCGCTCCAACCGTCGGGACATATAACCGGCGGGACACTCTACCCACGCGCCGCTTTGGCGCGTGCTTCACGAGGCGTCTCTTTGACCTCGTTCCAGGGGAAGCGACGAGCTGCGCCTTGGCGAGGCTTGTTGGGCAGGCCCGCTCCGAGAATCAGCGCCCGGCGCGGAATCGCAGATGTATTGGGCCCGGCGTAGTGCGCGGTTCGGTTGCGGTGGATCGTGATGCCGCCTGCGGGCAGGGGGCAGGCGATGGCGTCTTTGGCGAACGATGTATCCAGCATTTCGAGGCCGTGAATGCGCACATCTCCCCCGATGGGCTGGTGCGGCTGGACATCCCACTCGTGGCTCCCGGGCATGAACCAGAGGCAGCCATTCTCAAGAGTCGCTTCTTGCAGCGGCATCCAGATCGAGACATTCTTGTACTGCCACTGCGGGTCCCAGTAGGCCTCGTCCTGGTGCCACGGCGTTGGGGCGCCCGGGTACCCGTTTACGGGTGCTGCGGGCTTGAAGATGGCGTGCGCAACACCCGCCGAGACCTCGGGGCCAAGCAGCTGCCGCACGATCTCGGTGGCGACGCTGAGATACTTGCCGTCTCTGAGCTCGGGGGCGTACTTGGCGGGATTAAGAATCTGCGGAAGCGCCTCGGTCTTGCCATCTTCATCGGTGCCGCCGAGATCAAACTGATCGCCCGACTCGCGCCCGGCTCGCTCGGTAAAGATCCGGTCGTAGACGTCGCGCATCCAGGCAAGCTCGGTATCATCGGTGATGGGCGTATCAATCGCGAGAAAACCGTTGAGGTGAAAGAAGCGAATCTGGTCTGTCGTCAGTGTCATGGCTTGCAATTTCCTTCTCGTGAGCCGATAATCCTTCTGAACTATGAAACGCTTTCTTGTGACCGGTGGGGCCGGGTTTATTGGCTCTAACTTTGTGCGCTACTTTCTGAGCAAGTACCCCGACTACACGGTCTGGGTGCTCGATGCCCTCACCTACGCCGGGAATACAGACAACTTCCACGACCTCTGGGACAACCCCCGCTTTGCGTTTTTCCAGGGCCGGATCGAGGACGCAGCGCTAGTCGAGAACCTGGCACGCAACGTGGACTGCATCATCAACTTCGCCGCCGAGAGCCACAACGATAGAGCGATCCTAGACCCCGAGACGGCGCAGAAGACCAACTTTAACGGCGTGGGGGTGCTCTTGGAAGCCGCGCGAAAGCACAAGCACATTAGATTTCATCAAGTATCAACAGATGAAGTTTATGGCAGTACCGATGGCGAGTTTAAAGAGGGTGATCCGCTGGAGCCCAACCAGCCGTACTCGGCGGCTAAGGCGGGCGGTGAGCTTTTAGTCCGTGCCTACAATGTCACGTTTGGCCTGAACACGATCGTGACGCGTGGCTCGAATACGTTTGGTCCGTACCACTACCCCGAGAAGCTGATTCCCCTGATGATTACCAATGCCATGCAGGACATTCCGCTGCCAGTCTACGGCGATGGCAAGCAAGAGCGCGACTGGATGTGGGTTCTGGATCACTGCATCGGAGTGGATATTGCACTCCATCAAGGAACACCTGGCGAGATCTACAATGTCGGGGGCGGCTCGGAGCGGCACAATATTGACGTGGTCAAGGGAATTCTCGCCGCGCTTGGTAAGCCGGAGAGCCTGATTCGCTACGTCACCGATAGGCCCGGCCACGACCGACGCTACAGCCTCAACACCGACAAGATGCAGGCGCTCGGTTTTGCTCCCCGCCGCGACTTTGAGGTGCTGCTGGAGCAGACCGTGAAGTGGTACGTGGACAACGAGCCCTGGTGGCGCAAGATCAAGGCCAGCGATGACTACCAGAGCTTCACCAAAAAATGGTACGGCGACCGAAAATAGCCGCCGATTGAAATCGGCATCTGCAGTAGCCTTTGGCTGCAAAGCCCGTGCCGGGCTGGGGAACAAAATTGGGAGCCCGGCACGGGCTTTGCGGCGCGTCGTGCCATTGTTGATGCCCAATTCCATTGGGCAGAATTATTTAACGAACGCTTAATAACGCATGTCTTCCGTGGCGGGTCTCAACCATTGAAAGAGAACGAAACGAAAAAACAAAAAGGAAAACAAAAAACATGCGAAACAACAACACAACACACTATCAACAAAATCCACTCTGGCAGAAGCTTGCGGAGCTTCCCCTGGAAACTGGCTTTGTGCAGCGCCTCGCTCGTGAAAACGAGTGGGGCGTTTTGTTTACGGAGCAGGTGATCGGGGAGTACCGGCGCTTTCTCTATCTGACGCAGGTCGCTGAGCACGCCGTGACTCCCTCGAAAGCCGTGGACGAAGCCTGGCACCTGCACTTGCTCTACACCCGCTCCTACTGGGAGGTGCTCTGTGGGGAGATTCTTGGCAAGCCACTCCACCACGAGCCTGGCACAGGCAAGCCCGAGGATACGGTGCACTTTGCAGCACAATATGCCAGGACGCAGGAGAGCTACCGGCAAGTCTTTGGCGAGGAGCCACCGAGCCGTGTCTGGGGGACGACGAAGCCACAAAAGGTGGGAAGCCTAGGATGGAAGCGGGCACTGGGCTGGCTGGCGACGGGGCTGGGAAGCGTGGCTCTGGCGGGAGCGAGTGGTAACCCGGCGGCGGGTATCTTTATCCTCGCGCTGATTTTTGGGGTGATCATCTTGGTCGCGATTCTTAGCGCGAACGATAAGCGTCGCAATGGGCGCAGCGACTCGCACGGCGATAGTGGCGGGGGAAGCTGTGGAGGGCTCTTTATCGCATCAAGCTGCGGCAGTGGCGGCAGTGGAGGGGATGCAGGCGGTGGCGATGCAGGAGGAGGCGACGGCGGCGGTTCCTCCTGCGGTAGTTCTTGTGGCGGCGGATGTGGTGGCGGCGACTGAGAGTGCTGCTCTAGCGCCGCTTCGGGAAGGCTTTGTTGGGGTACGGCGGTACTTTGAGCTTCGGAATGGGGTTCTTCTCTAGCTCCCTGAGCAAGTGCTGGATTGCTGCGTCGAGCTGCGTGTCTTTGCCGTCGTAGGTGGCGCGGGGGAGGTTGTCCACGACAATGTCGGGCTCGACGCCCTGGCCTTCAACAAGCCAGTTGCCCTCGGGGCCGAAGACGCCAAACTCTGCCGCCGTGGCGATTCCCCGGTCTACCAGCGTGTTGGAGGAGGTCAGCCAGACCTCGCCGCCCCAGGTGCGGGTTCCGATCACTTTGCCCAGCCCCAGGCGCTTGAAGCCCTCGGCAAACGCCTCGCCATCGGAGGCGGTGCTCTCGTCGCACAGCACCACGAGCTTGCCACGGAAGGCGTACTGCATGTTCCAGTAGGGGGCACCAACCGGGGCTTTCCAGAACATCCAGGCCTTGCGCATGAGTTTTTCTAAGATCCAGCTATCAATATTGCCCCCGTTGTTGTGGCGCACATCAATAATCAGCCCATCGCGGTTGAAGACCGGATAGAACTCCCGCTCCCACTGCGCAATATCATCGCTCCCCATCGCCCGGAGATGCACATAGCCGAGCTTGCCCGGTGCGGCCTTCTCGACCATTTGCCGTCGGGAAAGCTCCCAGTCGCTGTAGCGCAGGTCCCACTCCTGGCTACCCGAGATCGCAGTGACGATCACATCGCGGGCTTTGCTGGCGTCGCCGCCGGGGTAGAGGCGCAGGCGCACTTGCTTATTCGTCTGAGCACGCAAGAGCTGCGCCGGATCGTCCACGGAGAGCGTCGGAACACCGTTGAGCTGTGCAATCACATCGCCCTCGCTTGCCTCCACGCCCGGCTTGAGCAATGGCCCTAGCTTCTCGGGCATGTCCGGGTCGGTGCGCCAGAGCCGGGTGATTCGCCAGCCGCCCTTGGCTTCATCGCGCTCCCACTCCGCACCGAGCGTCCCCACGCCAATGCTATCTGTGCCGGGACGCTGGTCGCCGCCATAGACAAACGTATGCAAGACCGAGAGCTCGCCCATCAGCTGCGCCAGTACATCGGAGAGATCGGCGCGGCAGGCGATTCGTGCGGCCAGCGGGCGATATTTTTCGCGCAGGGCTTTCCAGTCAACACCGTGCATATTGGGGTCGTAGAAGTAGTCGCGGTGGAGACGCCATGCCTCCTCGTACATCTGCTTCCACTCCTCTTTGGGATCGAGAGAGAAGCTCCAGCGGTCGAGAAGTGAGACATGGCTCTTGGCCGGATCGGGGCCGCCCGCCGCATCGAAGACCGAGATCGTCTCACCTTGCTGGATCAGAATCTTCTTGCTATCTGCACTCAGCTCATAGCCGCTGACATTACTGGCGACAGGCTCCAGCTTGATATCCTCGCTCCGGATGGAAATGGCCGAGAGGCTGCCTGAGCTGAGCAGAAAGAGCTTCTTGCCGTCGGTCTTGAGGCCGCTGTAGCTGCCCGCCGGAACGGGAATCAGGCTCAGGCGCTTGGCGATTCCCTCAGTGGCTATTTCGGGAAGCGGAGCCTCGGGCTTTTTCTCCTCGGGTTTCTTCTCCTCGGGTTTCTTCTCTTCTGCTTTTTTCTCCTCGTCCAGCTCATCGGAGGGTAAAAACGGCGAGTGGTTACCGGGCTGGAGGCTTAGTGAAAAGACTTGGGTCTGGTTCTCGAAGAACGGCTCTGGCTGGCGCGGCCCCCACGGCGAGCCGACTTTGGAGTGGAACGCGCGGTCCGACAGAAAATACAGAAACTTGCCATCGGGGGAGAACGTGGGGTCGGAGCAGTCGTAGCGGTCCGTGGTCAGCTCGGTCGTGGTGCCCGTCTTGGTATCGTAGAGCCGGAGCTGACTAAACTGGTTGGCGCAGGGGTAGCTAAAGGCGATATAGCGGCTATCGGCGGAGAAAGCGACACTGCCGATATTGCCATCATCGCTGGTGGCGATGACTTTTGTGGTCTTGGTGGTCGTGTCGGTGAGGTGCAGGCGGTAGAACTTATCGGTGTGGGCGATCCACTTGCCATCGGGTGAGGGAGTCGTGTCCCAGCGCAGCACCTGGCCGTCTTTGGTGAGCTGCTCACGGTGGCCATTAATCTCGCCCGTGGGCGGCAGCTTCCAGAGCTCGACCTCGCCCGACTCATCGGAGAGCGCGACAAGGCCCTTGCCATCGGGGAGAAAGCGCGCCTCGCGGTAGCGCACGCCAGGCTTGCGGGTGGCCTCGACAATGCGCCCGGTCTTGCCCGTAGGCACCACATAGACCTGGCCCCGCGCCGTCAGCACCACCTTATCGCCGCTGGGCGAGAGATGTGCCGCCGTCACCCAGGTCAAGGGCTTGGTGATCCAGCGCTCGCGCAGCTGGTCAAAGTCCGAGCTAAGCTGGATCGAGAGCTTCTGGGATGTGCCTGTCGTGGCATCGGCAACCAACAAATCCGCGCCGTGCTGGTAGATTAACTTGCCCGTGCTCGCATCAAGCTGTGGGTTCTGGACATCAAAGCCTGCCTCATGCGTCACCTGCTTGAGGCCTTTGCCATTGCTGTCCATGCTCCAGACATTCATCACTCCGTCACGGTCCGAGAGAAAGTAGATCCTCTCTTTCCAGACCATCGGGTTACGGCTCGTGCCCTTGAAGTCCGTCGTCAGCGGGACCGCCTCTGGCGCACTTGGCGCAAGCTTCCAGAGGTTCTGTGCCGTGCCGCCCTGGTAGCGCTTGGTCTGGCTGCCCTGAAAGTCAAAGCGCGTGAAGTAGAGATTCCCCGCGTCGTCGTAGACCCCATCACTGGCCTGGGCGAGGGGCACGCGGGCGCGCTGCTTGGTCTTGGGATCAAGAGCGACAAGCTGCACGCCGGGAAGCGTCGCGTGCTTGGCGGTGGCGTAGAGAATCTTTCCGTCTTTGGTCCAGCCCGCCACGGTCCCCCCCGCGCCAAAGGTCAGTCGTGTGGGCTCGCCACCTGTGGTGGGCATGACATAGACCTCATCGGGGCCTTCGGACGCCGCCGAGAACGCCACCCACTTCCCATCCGGCGAGAGGGCAGGACTACTCTCCTCACTCGGGTGCGTCGTCAGCCGCGTCGCCAGTCCACCGCTGACCGAGACGCGCCACAGATCGCCCTCCGCCGCAAAGACCGCCACCTCGCCACGCAGGCTAGGCGTGCGAAAGTATCCGCGCGTGGTGGGGGCTTGGAGAGGTTGCGAGAGTGCGAGAGTTGCTATGAAGAAGGGGGCCGGAAGTATCATGCGGAAAATATACCCAACCGAGCCTTTTGCGC
>NZ_CBAYMC010000122.1:0-12998 GCF_964826245.1 Armatimonas sp.
AAGGGCCGAACGGTGTGCCCATGTGCTTCCAGAAGCGCCGTGACGACTTTGCCTATCCGCCCCGCGCTGCCCGTTACCAGTATCTTCATTGGGGCTATTCTACCCTGTAAGCACCGCGCGGAGAAGCTTCTCGCCGCCAAATCGCACGACATCCGTGGTTGGAAGGCCCGTCTCGGCTTCAGTCTGCTCACACGCGACTCTTGCCTCGTCGTCGGTGAGGTGGCCGCAGTTGAGCGCAATCCCGACAACCCGTGCAGGCAAGATCGGCGCACAAACCGCTTCGTAGAGGGCCGCGACTTCTTTGAGCGGTGGGAACGTTACCCAAGGCGCACGCGCAATGCTTTCCTGCCCGGCGCGGTGGCAGAGAATCAGATGCGTGGGCACGCTCCCACGGATCAGGGGCAGCCAGGCCGTCGATGCGGGATGGAGCGCGGAGCCTTGGCCCTCGACCCAGATCAGGCCCTCCTCCCCCGGCCCCTCCTCCCGATAACGGGAGGAGGGGAGTGTCTTGGCTGCTTCTAGCACTGCCCACTCGACACCGCCTGAGGCGAAGTCCACGCGTACAGCGTCTAGTGCGATTCCCGCCCCCGAGATGCAGATTCCGATCTGACCCGTCGCGACAAACGCCGAGGTGAGATTTTGGCGTTGTGCCGCTTGGTGTAGCTCTAAACTGGCCGTCATCTTGCCAATGGCCATGTCGGTGCCGACGGTGAGAATGCGTTTCGCATTGACCTCCCACGCTCGCCCGAGGCCGTTCTCAAGACCAACTGGCTCCTGGCGCACATCCCAGATCCAGGCGTTTGGCGTGAGTGCGACGCGGAACTCAGGGGCGTCGGCCATGCGCTCGTGGAGGCCATTGACCAGCGACATCCCACCGCGCAAGCCCTCAATGACTTCCTCTCGCCACTCCGCAGGTAAGATCCCACCTGCGGGGGCAATCGCAGGAACGAGCGTGTCGGCCCCGAGCGCGCGTGCTTCTGCAATGCGGGCGACAATGGGGACACTTCGCGCAATGCCCGTGAGCGCGGCTAGGTCCTGTCCTGCTGTCTGTCGGTCAATGACGCAGGTGATCTGCGCATCGGAGTAGCGCAGTAGACCGAAGCCCATCTTGCCCCCGCTTCCTACAACCGCTTCGTGCATGAGAAGCGCGAGCTTGCGGTCGGCGGTGAGTTTCAATTTCGTTTCACTCCCAAGCCCGGCACGTCGGTGGGGAGTACCTTGCCGTCTTTCCAAGCCGCACCGACAAAGGGGTCGTTCTTGAGATTGAGATGACTGTCTAAGTCCAAGTGGTCGAAGGCGGCTCCGATCTGTGCACCTGCCGTGATGGCCAGCGACGACTCGCCCATACAGCCGAGCATGGTGTGTAGGCCGTGGGCCTTTGCTACCGCGACAATGCGTAGCGCCTCGCGCAGGCCGCCGCACTTCATGAGTTTTACATTGACGCCGTCAATCATGCCCGCCACTTTGGGGACATCGGAGGCGACGCGGATCGTCTCGTCGAGGAAGATCGGGATTGGAGCGGGGCGTAGCGCGGCGAGACCGTCTTCGTTGCCTTGCTCCAGCGGCTGCTCGACGTACTCGACGCCGCGTGCGGCCAGCCAGGGGATCATCTTCTGAGCATCCGCGACGCTCCAGCCGCCATTGGCATCCACGCGGAAAATAGCATCGGGACGGGCCGCTCCTTGGATAGCAGCAAACATCGCTTGGTCTGCGTCTGTTCCCTCAGGGCTGCCCAGCTTGATCTTGAGAACCCGTGCGCCGGTTCGCGCGTGCCAGTCCAAGGTCTGGCTTGCAGCCTCTTCCGGCGACTGAATGCCCACGGTAACGGATGTCTCGACGGTGCGCGTCGGGTCCAGTCCGTAGAGCTGCCAGACAGGCACACCTAGCTTCTTACCGAGCCAGTCGTGGCAGGCCATCTCAATGGCAGCCTTGACCGCACCGCCACCGCCCACACCGCCAAAACCCACTGCTGCCGACGGAAGCTCGCTCAGAACGCCCTCCACACGATCCAGCTCGCCGGGGGAGAGGGCAGAGAGGGGGGCGCGAAGGCTCTCAATATCTGCCTCGCCCGTGTGGGCCTTGTCGCCGCTGACACTATTGGGGCCAAGCTCGCCCAGCCCGACAATCCCGTCGTGCTCGATCGTGACAAATAAATTGGTTGCGTTGCCGCTCACGCCCCGGCTGATGCGTAGGGGGATAAGCTTTTCCAGCGTGATGCGCTCCGTCGTAATGATCATCTAGTTCCAGGGTTCCAATCCCAAAAGTTTTTTACCTAGCTCGGTTAGCTCAGCGGTTTTTCCGTATTTTTGCTCCCAGCCACGCGGGTCGCCGGGTGCCCAGCCCGCCTCGGGGCTACGTCGCTCCCGCCAGCGCATGACTCTGTCATCGCGCTCCGCTTGGTTGTCGTAGCGCTCCGGCCACATCGTGATGTACTGCGCCAGCCGTGGCTGATCCGAGAGATTGCGGCCATTGCCGTGCAGTAGCCGCGTGTTCCAGATCACCAAGTCGCCCGCCTCGGCTGCAATCGGCACGATCTCAATCTCACTCTTATCTCGTGGCGAGCGCTTGCCTTCATCGGGGGCTCCAGGCACTTGTTCTCGGGTGGCGGCCCAGCGCTCGATCAATTTGTGGTGGCCGGGGACGCAGCAAAAGCCGCCGCGCTCGACGGGTGTGTCCGACAGATAGAGCACGCCCTGTACCCGAAACGGCGCGGTGTGCGCCTCCATCGGATCAATATCCCAGTGGATCATGCCCAGGTGGTCGTACTCTGGGTGGTCGGGGTGCACCGGCGGGTTGAAGTTCACGCGATCAAAGCTCACCCAGAGCTTTTCTGTGCCGTAGATCTGGGTGAAGGCGGCGTGGACACTGGGGTGCTGGCGCGTGTCCCAGAGCGCCTGGTGCTGATAAAGCTCCAGCATCCCGCCGCGCTTTAGAGGCTCCTGGTACCAGCCATCAGGGTTGGTGGGGGCAAAGCCTAGAAAGTCGTACTCTGCGGCAACTACTGCGTCGCAGAGCGATTTGGGAACGACACTTTTCACGACTACATAGCCGTTGGTCTCAAAAAAATCTTGGTCTAGTTCCATAGGGTATAAAATGCCTCAAAAAGCCGGAGAGCCTCCACGCCGCCCTCCCAGCCGTAGCCACGAAGAAACGCGTCTTGGTAGTGAGGCGTCTTCGGGTCACCATTGCTATTGCGCCGTAGGCTCCAGAGCGCTGTCGCCAGATCGTAGCGCGGATCGGCCCAGCCGCCATCGCCCCAGTCCACAGCTCCGGTGATTGTACCCGTCTCGACCATAAAATTAGGCAGGCAGGCGTCGCCGTGGCAGAACGCGAGCTGCGAGGAGATATGAGGGCTCTCGCGCTCAACCCAGTCGGCGACATCGGCGTAGCGCTCCCCGGCAAACGGCGTGTAGCTCAGCTCGATACTCTCCCAAAAGCGCTTCTCTGCCGTTGCCCGTACCCGAGCCAGGGCTTCATCACGCCAGAGTGTTTCGGGTTTGGGGATTGGCGGCTCCCAGGTGTGAATCAGTTTGAGCGCCTTGCCAAAAGCCTCCGCCAGCGCCGTGCGCCGCTCAGGTGTCTGCTCAAATGCCTCGGCCAAGTTGATGCCAGGCAGCTCCGAAAAATACAGCGCGCCGCTCGCATCCTCGCCCCGAAACGCGGGAACCAACGGCTGATAGGCCGCCAAAGCGCTCACGACTTCACCCTCGCGGCAAGTCGCACCGAGTTTTTGAATGAGCTGTTGCCCGCCCTCCGTAACCACACGGTACACGGTTGCGTTTTCTCCTTGGAAGGCAAGAGGACCGAGTGAGATGACAGGATCGGAAAACATAAAGCCTGGTTCTGTGTCGCGTACTGCGTTTCCTGCCGTACAATAGGGGCTGTATGGACATTAAACCTGAAGACCTCCCCGTACGAGTCGAAAAACCCTGGGGCTATGAGATTTGGTACGCGTGGACCGACATCTATGTTGGTAAGATCATTCATGTCAATGCGGGCCAGAAGCTCAGCTTGCAGTACCATGACTTTAAAGATGAGACGAGCTACTTGCTCAAGGGGCGCATGAAGCTCACCAAGGGCGCGACGGTGGATACACTCACGGTCACGGAGATCGCGGAGGGGCATCAGTGGCGCAACCGGCCTCTGGAGATCCACACCATCGAGGCCATTGAAGACTCCGATGTCCTAGAGGTCTCGACCCCACACCTCGATGACGTCGTGCGTCTCCAAGATGCCTATGGTCGTGAGGGGACAAACAAGCCCTAGCTAGGTCTAGCCTCTCTTGAGCAGGCCCATGACGCGCTGGCGAAGCCCATCCGGGGCCTGCACCTGACCTACTTTTTCGCGTAGGGTCTTTAAGAGTGTCTCCTCAAAGTGAAACTTCTCGAAGCAGCCCTTGCACTGCTGGAGGTGACTCTGCACTAGTGTCTCTTCCTCCGGATGAAGCTCACGGCTGAGGAAGTCGTTGAGCCGCTCGACGGCTTGCTGGCATTGATTAAATTCTAGAGACTCGATCGGAGCCTTATCCATGGTCGTATACAATCCTAGCGTGGGTTTTCTTCCGTAAAGGCCCACAGGGCGCGCTGGACAAGCCGTCGCCCTCGGGAGAGCCTGGAACGTACCGTACCAATCGGTATCTCCAAGATCTCACTGATCTCCTGATAGGAAAGCTCATTCAAGTCTGCAAGAATCACGGTGTCTCGGTACTCACCTGGTAAGTTCCCGATGGCTTCTTGAATGGCTTCCACCTGAATTTTACCCATCACTGCCGATTCGGGAGTATCTGCCTTGCCGGAGACATAGGCATCTTGTAAGCGATTGTAGAGAAAGAAGTCTTCCATCTCATCGTAGGAAGTCTTCTCCGGCTCTCGCTTTTTCCGTCGGTAGTTATTGATAAATAAATTTGTTAGTATGCGAAACAGCCAGGCCCGTGCATTAGTTCCCACTTGAAATTTATCAATAAATTGGTAGGCACGGACAAACGTATCCTGAACCAAATCATCGGCGTCTTGAGCGTTGCGCGTCATCGAGAGCGCCGCACGGTAGAGCGAGTCGAGATGGGGGAGCATCTGGGTCTCGAAGAGGATATCCGATGAAGACTTAGCCAAGTCGCGCACCTGTGAGGGCCGCTCGGGCAGGGCTCGGGCTGACATCGGGGAGCGTCTCGACGAGCTCGGCAAGTAGGCCTCGGAGGTTCTCGATGTTGGCGGCGAAGACTTCAAGTACGGCTTCGTGCGTGACGGCCTCAGCACTCTCGCTGACGAGGCCCGCATCATAGTCGGTCACCAGAGAGAGATTGAGATAGGGTAGCTCTAGCTCGCGGGCGAGGTAGGCTTCAGGATACTGGGTCATGCCAATAATGTCCCAGCCCATGTGGGTGTACCAGCGCGACTCCGCCTTGGTGGAGAAGCGTGGCCCATTGACCACGACAATCGTCCCGTTTTCATGGACGGTCACGCCGCGACGCTGGCAGACCCCTAGCGCGTGGGCTCGCAGAACCGGGCAGTAGGGATCTGCCGCGGAGACATGGGTGACGATAGGGCCGTCGTAGAACGTATCGGTGCGCCCACTTGTCCGGTCTATAAACTGATCGCACAGTACCACATGCCCGGGTTCAATGTGCTTTTGGAGCGAGCCGACCGCACAGGGCCCAATCACAGCGTCAACCCCCAGAGACTTCATAGCCCAGACATTGGCGCGGTAGTTGATCTTATGGGGTGGGATCGTGTGACCGCGTCCGTGGCGCGGTAAAAAGGCAACTTCTTTCCCCCCCAGCATCCCCAAGACGACTTTGTCCGAAGGCGGGCCGTAAGGCGTCTCAATCCAGCGTTCCTCAACATCGCCTGTCAGGAGCTGATAGAGCCCCGAGCCACCGAAAATTCCCACCTGTGCCATGTCCTCTGTTATACCCGAGTTCTTAGCGCTTTTTGCTTGCCTTATTCACCTCTTGATATTTCCTGGCAAGTGCTTGACATTCCTAGGGGCAGGGGTTATACTTGCCAAACAGGATGCTTGCCATCCAGTTGAAAATAGGAGCAGTAAACGAGACGATGGATTCGGAGAACCGGGAACTTTTGACAGTGGAGCAGGCAGCGAACTACCTGCAACTGTCTCAATCCAGCATCCGCTCGTATATCCGTCAGGGAAAGCTTAAGGCCTTTCGTGTTGCGGGAAAACGTAAAGTTCTCATTCACCGGGAAGACCTCCTCAAGCTCCTTGAGCCTGCCCGTGAAGAAGAACACGATACCGCTGAGTAGCCACGAGGCATGAGCCTCCGAACTCTTCTTGAGGAAGCACGGGAAGCAGGGCGCTACCGTGAGCTACTGGATAATCTGGTTCGTCGCGAGCTGGATGTCCGCTACAAAAACTCCAAGCTTGGTGTCGCTTGGTCGCTGGCAAATCCCGTCGTCCGTGCGCTGATTCTCGCCGTTGTTTTTACCTACATTGTCCAGATCAAAATCGAGGGGAGCCCGTACTTTCCCTTCGTCGTGGCGACATTTTTCCCCTGGACGTACTTTCTCACCGGTGTTTTGGATGCAGGTGACTCGGTCTCTAAGCACCTTCCTCTGATCCGTAAAGTCTACTTCCCGCGCGAGCTACTGCCTCTGGCAACCACGATTGCCAACTACCACCACTTTCGGCTGACACTTTTAGTGGTGGTGCTCCCTCTGGTGTTTTTTCTCTACCTCAGTGACTGGCTACGCAATGGGCACTTGACACTTCCTCCCGCAGGAATTCTGCTATTGCCGGTTTTGGTGATGATGCAGACACTGCTGATCGGAGGAATCGCGCTCTTTCTCTCTGCACTCAACGTCTTTTTCGAGGACGTGAAGTTCCTGACCGCTGTCGCACTGGATCTGCTTTTCTATGGTATCCCGATTATCTATTTTTTAGAGATGGTGCAGTACTCCGACAAGATCCCCGCCTGGCTTCAAGGGCCGATCTATCAAGCCTACTTGCTCAATCCCATCGTGGTGATCGTCACCAGCTACCGTGCATTTCTGCTACACCCCGTTAACAGGCCCGCAGGGGCCTTGGGGCTTACCTCGCCCATCTCGGTGAACCACCCGGTGCCCTGGCCGTACTTTATATCTGCCTGTGTGGTCTGTGTTGCGACTTTTATCGGGGGCTATGCGTTCTTTAATAGCCGCAAGTGGCGCTTTGTGGAGCAAGTGTGAGCCTGCCTGCCATTGAGCTTGCTCATGTTACCAAGCGCTTTCGGCTCCGCGAAGACGGTTATGCAGGGCTGAAGGGGAGGCTGGGCCAGCTCTCGAAAGGCATCAAGCCGACCTACAAGATCGTCGCGGCACTCGAAGATGTCTCGCTGACGATCCACAAGGGCGAGACGGTGGCGCTTCTAGGGCGTAATGGCTCGGGGAAGTCGACGCTACTCTCGCTGATTGCCAACGTGATGAAGCCCGATGAAGGCACCGTGACGTTTCCTGCGTCTGCTGACCCCGCTCATCCTCGCCTCGCCCCGCTGCTGGAAGTAGGAGCAGGCTTTCACCCTGATCTGACAGGCCTGCAGAATATCACGTTCAACGGCTCGATCCTGGGGCTGACACGGGCTCAGATGGAGGAGCGTCGCGAAGAGATTCTCGCCTTTGCGGACTTTGCGGAGCCCAAGTACTACAACATGCCCGTTCGCACCTACTCATCGGGGATGTTTGTGCGCCTCGGCTTTGCGGTCGCTGTCCACACCGACCCAGAGATCGTGCTGGTGGACGAGACTCTCGCCGTCGGGGACGCGCTGTTTCAAGAGAAGTGTCTCGCGAAGATCGCCCAGTTTCAGCAAGAGGGACGCACGATCGTGGTCGTGAGCCACGACATGGAGGCGGTCAAAAAAGTAGCGACCCGAGCCGTGTGGCTTGCACAGGCTCGGGTCGCCGACGATAGCACGGATGTTGGGAGTGTCATCCAGCGTTATCTGGACTCGCTCCACGAAACTCGCTAAGCGCCTGCCGCTTCGGGTTCTATGGTTCCGCCCGCTTCGCCGCGCTTGCCAATACGGGCCGCGACGCTCGAAGCGGACTCTTTAACACTGGAGGCGATGGTCGTGGTCTTCTCCTTTAGCGTTCCTCCGACCTCGGTTGCCTTGGTGCGTGCTTTCTCGTAGGTATCGGCTGTCTTCTCTTTCAGCTCGCCGCTTTTATCTTTCAGCTTGCCACGCGTCTCTTCGCCGCTCTGCGGGGCATAGAGCAGCGCCAAGGCCGCGCCCAGTGCGCCGCCGATGAGCAAGCCAACAAGGAAGTCACTTTTATTATTCGCCATGATGAGGGTTCTCCATTACCGAAAGTTGGGGTTTATTTGATTGTAGCACACTCGATGATGGTCTCGCACGAAGTGCCTTCGCACCCGCCGCGACACCGGCTAAGAGGGCATTGACGCTGACAAAAGGACTATGAATCGTTTTTTGCACCAGTCGCGAGGTGACCTCTGTCTTGGCCTCCACGGTCGCTGCAACTGCATCCCCGTGCGCCAGCAGGCTCTCCGTGGTGTCGCCAATCGTGGCGAGCTTCTCATTGGTCAGAGCGAGTGCCTGATCTGCTTTTTGCAAGAGCGGCTCGACCTGGAGAGTGAGTGCCTCCAAGCGGCTATTGACCTTGAGAAGTACCACAGTCAGTCCGACGACAACGAAAGTCAGGATCAGGGAGAGTCCCAGATACCAGATGATAACCAGATTGCTGGCGACAGGATTAAGGTTCATAGAAAAACATCCAAAATTTTTGCTCTCGATCGTATAGATAATACCGCCCCGCACCGAGAATAAGAACATCTCCTTTCTACCACTTAACTTGATAGCTGACCTGCGGAACTCTCCGCAGGTCGTTTTTTTGGGGTTTAAGAGAAAAAAAATCCCCACTTGGCTCGTCCAAGCGGGGGGATTGTCAATCTGTGATCGGGTAAACGGCTACGCTACCATTTTTAGTTTTGTCGCTTGCACATCAAACTTGGGCTTGTACATCGGGCAGCGGTAGCTCTTCGAGTGCTCTTTCGGGTTCTCTGCCTCCGCGACAAAGATCTTGCCTCCCGTGACCCCACATTTCTCAAAGTTGCGGTCGTAGTTGCCACAGTCGTAGCAGCGCCGCAGGATAGTCCAGCAGACCGAGCAGCGCACGGAGCCGATGAGCTCGACACGGCCACAGAGCGGGCAGTGGATATAGACCTCGCGGAACCCAAAGTCCTTGGTGGCCAGCGCATCCCGTAGCTTGGAGTTGAAGCTCTCTAAGTCTCGCTGGAGCTCCGCGGTAGTGGCCAGAAGCTGATTCATGTGCTCCGCCGTCAGAAACTCCCCAATGCGATCATCGAGCATGTCGGAAAGAACGGAGGCCTGTTTTTCGATTCCCTTGAGGTGCTGCTCGGCTGTTTGTGCCTTATAGGGTTTCTTGCGCTCTTCGCGGGCTCCCAAGCTACGGAGCATCTGCTCCGTGACAGCTATGGAGACACGTAAAAACGCTTCTTTTTTCGCCGGGAACTGCTTGATCGCGCTGAGAATCTTCTCCAGATCTGAAATATTGAGCTTCTCGCCTTTTATTTTTTCGACGAGCCGGAGCTGGCAGACCGTATCCCCATTGATGGCGAGGAGGGCCCTGGCATGACCTTCCTGGAAGACAGCACCTTTGGCCGGATTTTGGATCAGCTCTTGCTGAATCTGCGATGGAAGCTCCAAAAGCTCCAGAGTTCGTCGAACCGTGGTCTCTGAGACACCAAGAGTTTTTGAGATCTTCTCATAGCTCATGTGCTGAAGAAGCCCCTGCATCGCGCGGGCCTTCTCGATAACGTTCATGTCCTCGCGCTGGTAGTTCTCCAGGAGGGCATCGGTGGCAGCATCTTCGTCGTTTAAATCCCGCACAATGGCCAGGATAGTCGGGAGGCCGAGCATCTTACAAGCACGATAGCGCCGCTCTCCCATCACAATCTCAAAGAAACCTTTATTCGCACCGACGAGGGGGCGAACCACGATGGGCTGCAGAACGCCACGTTCCTTTATAGAGGCGGCGAGTTCTTCCAGGGATTCCTGATAAAATGTTCGACGCGGCTGATTTTCGTTGGGACGAATCTTGTCTAGGGGAAGGTTCTCGGTAGCCATAGTTAGTCTCTATGTGAGATTGTTGGATTTTGTGATAGGAAACTGGAGGTTGGATATGGGGGGCCTGAATGGGCTACTCGGTGGGCTGGTGCACTGGGTAGAGACACAGCCTGGTGTGGCATTGCTGAGCTTAATACTAGTCAATACACTGATACTGATCCTGGTAGTCATGAGCCTCACCAAGATACAGAAGCTAAACCGCCGACAGACACTGATGCTCCGTGGCGTGGACGGAGGAAGCCTCGAAAACCTCTTGCTAGACTACTCTCAGCAAGTTCCTCGCTTCAAAGGCGGCTTGGAGCGAGCGCTGACGGTCGGTCAGGCCAATGAGACAGCCTTGCGACAGACTCTCCGTCGGGTGGGACTGTATCGCTACGATGCGTTTGCCAATGTTGGGGGAATGCAGAGCTTCTCGCTCGCGCTCCTAGACGAAGGAACAAACGGAGTTGTTCTGACGGGGCTCTACTCACGCCAAGACGTCAGAATCTACGCGAAGCCTATTGTTAAGGGCCGCTCGGAAGTGACGCTTACCCCCGAAGAGCAGCGTGCCATCTCCGAAGCGCGTCTGCCTGCGGAGCAAGAATGACCCTGACACCCTTGGAAGAAAAACAGCTCATTGAGCGGAGCCGCAAAGGCGATATTGCCGCCTTTGACAAGCTTGTGCGGCGCTATGAGCGCACGGTCTACAACGTGGCCTACCGCCTGAGTAACTCTCACGACGATGCTTCCGATATTGCACAAGAGGCTTTTGTACGGGCTTGGAACAACCTTAAGTCATTTCGGGGTGAGGCACAGTTTTCGACTTGGATTCATCGAATCGTCACCAATGTTTTCCTCGATGACAGAAAGAAAAAGCGCTCACGACCGACAACATCACTAGAGGAGTCGGTTGATCTAGACGAAAACAGTGTCACTCGGCAGTATGAGGATACTTCCCCCAGCCCTGAGGCACTCATGGAAGGCGAAGAGCGCCGTATGATCTTGGAGAAAGCCGTCCAGACCCTCCCTGAGGCCCAGCGCGTGATGATCGTCATGTACCACAACCAGGGGCTTGCCTACGAAGAGATCGCCGAGATCACGGAGCTTCCCATTGGTACCGTGAAGTCGCGCCTTAATCGGGCACGGCTTGCGCTACGAGATCGGCTGGGTAAAGTGGCGGAACTTTTTGGAGTAGAGGGAAGTCCTACCCTCCAGTAGGAACAAATATGGATAGCAAACAGTGGCGCGAGATCGCGTCTGAATACATCGAAGGAACTCTGTCTGCCGACAAGACTCGTGAGGTACGAGAGTTTCTGGCCATAAGCCTGGAAGCCCGTCTGGACGAGCTAGCCCTGCGTGGGATCACACAAAACCTGAACGACTTGCCTGAAGTAGACCCACCGCTCTTCTTTGCAGACAATACTATCGCCCGGATTGAGCGGGAGCGAGAAGAAGCACAGCAGAAAAGCTGGCGCTCATGGCTCCCGAACTTTGGGCGCTTGGCACTGGGCTCTCTGGTGGCCGGTGGCGTTATGGCAGGAGTGGCCTGGCAGTTCTTCTTTCCACGTGCCAGTCAAGTCAGCCAAGCAGGCTTGGTAGGGGGACCTACAAACTCCGTACAACCCACAAGTGCTGCGCCAAGACCGATCCTGAAACTCTCGTCCGTCAAGGTTGAGGAGGCGACACTCACGTTTAATCTCACGCTGGAGAACGCCGAGTCTGCGATGGTGCTTGCCAGTGTGTCGGGCGGCCCCACGACGGGTGTCTCTTTGGGGGGCACCGAGCCGCCGACCCGTCCGCTGAAAGTCCCACTCGATCCTGCCCAAGATGTGCAGGTAGTCAAGCTGCTCTCCGCTGCAGGGGGCACCAAGGGTGAGCAGTGGCTGATTACACCTCTGATGAACTTGCAACCTGCTAGTGCCCGTCTCTCGTTTGGGATGGGGGAGCTCCCGCTGACACCGCAGGCACTCTCGGAGCTTGCCAAGCGATTTGGCCAGGCGATCACCGTGGTGGATGTCCCGCAGTCGGAGCGCCGGATTCAGTTCGACGCCCGCAATGAGACTCTTGAAGAGCTCCTGACACGCCATCTGGGGCCGCTTGGAATGACGGTAACCCGCGCCGAGAACCGTGTCGTCGTCTCCGCAAAATAGCGCACTTTCCCCGCTTGCCCGCTCTCTGGTCACTTTTGTCCAGGAGCGGGCTTTGCTGTTTTCGGGCGAGCGCCCTCTCATCGCGCTCTCAGGGGGAGCCGACTCGTGCGCCTTGCTTCTGCTCTGGTGCGAGGCGGCTGAGAGAGGATTGTTGCCGCAGGCGGCGGGCGTCGCACACTTTCACCACGGCATGCGGGGCCGCGATGCCGATGCCGATGCGGGCTTCTGTGGGGCGCTAGCCACACGCTATGGCCTGCCCTGTGTGATTGAGCTGGGCGCGCTCTCCCAAGCCAACGAGGCCGAGGCACGCGCTGCACGCTACACGTTTCTCGAAGAAGCGGCGCAAGAGCTTGGAGCGCACGTGATCGCCACCGCACACCACGCCGATGACCAAGCCGAGACCGTGCTGATGCGTGTCTTCCGGGGCACCAGTGTCAGTGGGCTGGCAGGTATCCCCGTGCGCCGGGGAGATATCATCCGTCCATTGCTCTTTGCCCGCCGAAGCGAGATCGAAGCGTATTGTTTAGAGCAAGGCATCGCGCCGCGCCACGATCCCACCAACGACAACCCTCACTATCCCCGACGAAAAGTCCGCACCCTCCTCCCGGAGCTTGCCCAGAGCTTCAACCCTCGCCTTACTGAGGCCCTCTGCCGCCTCGCGGACCATGCGCGGGACGATGCGGCGTATCTGGATGAGCTGGCCGAGAAAGCTCAAGCCACCGAAGACTTGCGCGTACTGTCCCGCCCGATCTTGCGCCGCGTTCTCCTCAAAAGGCTCT
>NZ_CBAYMC010000123.1:0-12991 GCF_964826245.1 Armatimonas sp.
CCGTTTTCTCCAGCTTCTGGAACCGATTTGTGGATCTAGTCTTCTCTCGTTCCTTAACGGGGCTCTGGAGTACGATTCGAGTGAAGATGCTTCACTACACGCTCTGCAAGGCAGGAATTTTGCAACCGCTCAACCCATGACTGGAGTTAGGCTATGATCCGCATGTAGCTGGCTCAGAAGGGTATAAACTTCAATCGCCTATTTTTTCCATTAACGTCTAACGTCGTTTTGTGGTCAGGATCGCAGTGCGGCTATCGGCATCCCAGACCGTGGTGCCACCCGTGACGATATTGAGAAACGGGAGGGGAGCGAAGACCGTGTCCTCACGTAGCTCGCAGGCGACCGGGAGCCAGTAGCGCCGCCCGTCCATCACGGCGACACGGCTGTTGATGTCCATACGAAGCGAGCCGTTTCGTGCGGTGAGGATGTGATTGGATCGGTTGTAGCGGTAGCTAAAATTCGCCGCCTGAGACACCGAGTCCAGAGGCATCATGACCTGGCCGCTACGCATAAAAGGCTTTGCGGAACCAAAAGTGACTTCTTTTCCATCGATGAACATTCCAATATCTTGATACGTATTTTTGTAGGTCTCGTTGTTGGAGTAACGAGCATCGCTGATGGTCTGGACGGAGGCTTTGTCGGAGCGGTGCCAGTCCCCCTGCGCTTGATTCGACTGAAATGTCAGGCCACGATCCAAGCGAATCCCAAACTCGGTGCCGGATTTCAAGTTGACATCGCCGGTCTTTGGCTTGTTCGCAAACTCATTGAAGAGATAGCCCGCCCCCGCACCCAAGATCGTGCTGAGCAGAGCATCTTTCTTGGCCAGAGCCCCGATCAGCAGGCCGCTGCCCGCTCCAATTCCGATGAACTTATTCCGATCCGTGCCTTTGTCGCCCGTTGCAGTCAGCCTGCCATCCGATGCCGTTGTGGTCTTGCCATTGAGCGCGATCAGGGAACCCGAGAGAGCGCGGCTCTGGCCGCCCGGAGTTACCATCCACCGGAAATCAAGATCCAGAACGCCCGGCTTGCCGTCTGAGAAGCGCTGAACCTCACGAATCACGCCTTCGATTCGGGTGCCCTGTGGCATTCCCGCATCCTCATTGCCATAGCGAACGGTCGCCGAGAACTTCTCTCCGGTGTGGGCGGTCTTGCTGCTCAGGTCTTTATCGAGAAAGACGGGAATCACGGCGCCGGACTCAAGACGGACCTGCCGGGTCTGTGCGTGAGCCTGTGGGGAAGAGAGAGCAAGCGGCGCGATCAGTGCGCCGACGAGTAAAAGTGTTGTTTTCATTATACGATCTTCTTTGCCGCTTCTGCGGCCTGATGGAGAGCTTCGGCAGCATCGTCCATAGCGTCTTGTGTCTCTTCTTTTAGTGCGCCGAGTGTGTGCTGCGCCTTGCCATCCGCCCGGTGAACAATCCCACGGGCTTGGGTCTCACGGTTTCCCAGGAGCTCGCCAACGCGCTCCTCAACTTTGCCCAGCATCTCTTTGGCGGTGCCACTGACTTTATCGGTGGTTCCAGCCCCAACCGTGTTATCAAGAGTAGACTCCAGCTTTTCTTTCAGTGACGTATGCGGTTGCTCATCGGCGTGCTTGACGATCTCACGGGCTTGAGCTTCGCGGCTCGTCATTACTTGGCTTGCTTTCGTTAGGTCTTTGGGGATCTCAATTACTATTTCGTTCATTGTTTTCTTCTTGATTCTCTATTTTTTCTACAAACCAGTGGAGTTTCGACGGTTGTTATAGGACTCTCACGATTTGGAGATAATGGGTAATGCTTGTTATGTTTCTCATAGTCACCACTTGACTAATGGTTCCCTGGTATTCAAAAGAATATTTATTTTGGGAACAGTATGAGCATTTGGCAATAGGAGAAATAAGCTTTTCCTCGTGGTCAGGTGCCACGCGTCCGATAGTATCGTGCGAGAGAATGGCTTCAATGCTGAAGTCTTGCTTGAGTCATTCTCGTTGTGAGTCTGCCCACTTGACGATGGCAACTTTGAATTTTTCTAAGAGATTCATGGGGTTGTCCTCCTGAGGAGATTTTCCCCCAACCGATTTCGATGCGATTCACCCGTCGCCACGAGTCACTCAATACTCTCAATCAAGACAGAGAGGTATAATCGGTTAATAATGCAACGTCAGGCGGTTTTACGAAGAGCACTGGGACTAGGAATGACCTTTCTGTTGTTCCTGATGGCGGGGTGTCTAGGGGATCCAAGCCTCACTCCCGCGTCGCCAAAGCCCAAACCCACCACGGTTGTCGAAGAGTTTGTGGGCAATACTGCCTGCACGGAGTGCCACCCCGATATTGCCAAGAGCCATGCCCAGAGCTACCATGCCCTCACCCTCAATACCCTCACAGCCCATGAGCTAGGCACACGAGTTCCTCCAAAGGGAGATATCCCCAACACAGAGTTTGTGCTGAGCGAGCAAGCAAAGGGTTTTCAGGTCGCCATTCCCTCACAGACAGAGGCCACAGCAGCGCTAGATCTGGCGGTAGGCTCAGGTAAGACGGGGGTGACCTATGTGGCTTTTCTAGAGGATGGCCAGATGGCGGAGTTCCGAATGAGCTACTTTCCCCTGAAGAAGAGATGGTACATCACCCCAGGGCAGGAGAAACTAGCAGCCAGCTCGCTAGGGAAAGTCCACCCCATTTCTAATGCTCAGAAATGCATGCTCTGCCACGCTGTGACAGTTCCTGAAGCGGGTGGCAAGCCAGAGAAGCGCTTCTTTGGAGTTGGGTGTGAGTCTTGCCATGGAGCAGGAGGCGCCCATGTGCGTGCGGCTCGCACGGGGGACGAGAAGTCAGGGCGTATGGAGGCTCTGGGCAAGCTACCCGCATCACAGCTCAATGTGCGGTGCGGAAAGTGCCACGGCACGCGCGAGGATGTGGCGGTAGCCCACCTTCCTAAAGATGTTTCCAACCGGATGCAGACCTACGGGCTTATGGAGAGCAAGTGCTTCCAGAAAAGCTCTGACAAGCTCTCTTGTTTGACTTGCCACAGCCCCCACGAAAACGCGAAAACGCAGCCGGTATTTTATGAGCGGGCTTGTCTGAAGTGCCACTCACCTCAAACTCCTTTACAGAAACCCTGTCCGGTGAACCCGAAAGAGAAGTGCATTGGCTGTCACATGCCCGCTCGAAAAGCGCTGGCAGGCTCCGAGATCCCCATGACCATGGCAGACCATAAGATTCATATTCCGAAAAAAGATTAATCTTTTTTTCATACAGAGAGCTCTGAGGCATAGACGTTGCTGTCTCATTGTGGTAGGATATTCAACTGAATCGGACACGTTTTTTAAAGCGCTTTGAAGCGCTACACTCATGGATGGTCAAGCTTGCCCGGTGCTATGTTTGTGTTAGTCGGAGATCGCAACTTAACCTTGGTATTCTGAGAGGATTTAAATGACTCGTATTTCTTCCGCTAAAAAGGCATTTACGCTTATTGAGCTTCTTGTCGTGATCGCGATTATCGCGATTCTCGCCGCGATTTTGTTCCCTGTCTTTGCCCAAGCACGTGAGCGTGCTCGTGCCATCTCCTGCGTTTCTAACCTTAAGCAGATCGGTCTTGGTCTGATGATGTATGTACAAGACTACGACGAGACCCTGCCGACTCTCTTTGTCGCGAACCCTCCCATCAACGGTGGTGGTCAGGCGGTTGTGCCGTTGGAGTGTCTGCTTGAGCCGTATACCAAGAACACCGACATGTGGGCCTGTCCGAGTGTTCAGCGCAAAGCGACAAATGGCTATGGACTGGGCAACTTCTGGGACGGTCGGTTCAACACCAATGCCAAGACCCGTACCTATAGCTCTGTAGGCCGCATCAACACCCGCGAGCGTGCTGCTCAAGGAGGAGGTCAGCCCGATCCGAACACGGGTATGTCCAACTGGAACGCCAACCCAGTCGCGCTTGCCGCGATGGATGCTCCTGCGGAGACTATCGAAGTTGTAGACATCAACTCTGGTGATATCAATTACGGCTCGCCTTGGGGCTCCCTCTGGACGGGCTGTGACACCTGGAAGCTGGCGGGTCGCAGGGCAGGTCAGGATGCGGCTACCTCGGGTGGCTGTGATGGCGCCTTCGCAACGGCAGGAACTAAGGGGCATATGGAGAATGGTAACTATGTCTTTGCCGACGGCCATGTCAAGGCACTGAACTGGGGATCGGTTCGCAAGAACGACTTCTATCTGTTCAAGAATGCCAAGTCTACGACAGTCTTCACTCCGTAAAAGCGGGATATCATAGCCTACTGGGGACGCACCGCCTTTTGTGCGGTGCGTCTTTATCTTGAACCTGAACTTAAAAAGGAAACTTTCATGCCAAAAACACTTCGCCTTTCGTTGCTCCTCGCGATTCTGACGGCTGGTTTCAGCCTTGTGGGTTGCAAGAAAGATGAGCCTGTGAAAGACTCGGCAGCAACGATTGCCGCTGATGCCAGCAAGAACGCTGCGCCTGCTACCGCTCCTGCCAATATCCCCCCGCAGATGGCTGAGTCACTCAATAACCCCAATACCCCTCCTGAGGTAAAGGCTAAGATTCGTGCTCAGCTGGGCATTAAGTAGCCTCGCCTTCTGCATGCTGTCTTTACTGCCTTTATGTCTGTGACAACGAAAAAAGCCGCTCTCCATCCGCGTCTTCGCTGGCTGGGGGCGGCTCTCGCTCTTGCCCTTCTAGCGCTTGGGGCTCGCTCGGTGGTTCAAGCCAACCATGCGACTTGGCTTCGCGAAGCCTACCTGGATGAGCTGGAGCGCTATGCGCAGACTAACTCGAGCGATGGCCCTGCCCTTGTACTTCTGGCTGGACGTCTTGCGGAGATCAATCGCTTTGCCGATGCCGCAGATGTGCTCGCCAAAGCCATTCAGACCGGGATGCGTGATGAGCTACTCTGGCGAACCTGGGCCGCCTGCCTCACCGCCTCAGGGCAGCGCCCTGCGGCACGCTCTGTTCTTGGGGAAGCCCAAAAAGGCGGTGCAAGCGACACGGCAGCGATCGCCGAGGCACTCAAGCGCACCGAGGCGCTTCCGACAGGAGCTACGGATCTAGAGATTGCCAAGGCGCTCTGTCCCAATGGTCCGGGCGAGGTTACTCTACGCTACTCGCAGGGGAGCTATCTTAATAGCTATTTTGATGGTCGAGCGCGCCGGGATCGTGCACGCAGCGGCTTCTCCTACCGCGAGCGACTTGCCACAGCCAATCCCGAGCTGCTTGAGGCGCAGCTTCTTTGGTCGGAGGCGCTCCGCCGCAACGGCCGCTATCGCGAGGCAGAGCTTGCCGCTAAGAAGGCCATGACACTGGCTCCCGACTCACTTGAGGCACAGCTAGCCTATGCCGATGTCTTACTCGCCGGGGGAGCGGCAATCAAGGCCGCCCTCCAGTACCGCCAGGTTCTCGCCAAGCGCCCAGACTGGCTACCAGGCGTGATTGGGCTGGGACGGGCGGCCACAGCGCTCAAGCTGCACCGGTTGGCTCTAGAGAACTTGGAGAAGGCGAGCAAGCTTGATCCAAACAATATCGAGGTCTGGATCGCGCTGGGTAAGAGCTACTTCTACCAAGGGCTTCGCTACGATCTCTCCCTTGCCGCTTACCAAAAAGCGGCTCAGCTCGATCCCGAGCGCACAGATTTTCTGACCCCCATGGCTGACGCCTACCGGGCCAACTACAAACCTGCCGAGTCTGAGGCTCTTCTGCGCCGCCGACTCATTGCCGCTCCGCGCGATGCCCAGACCCACTACATGCTGGGCTACCACCTCACCACCCAGCAGAGCACCCCCGCACGGGCTGCCGAGGCGGAGAAGCACCTACGCCTCTCCCTCCAGCTTGAGCCCGATGTCCCTGTCGTAAAGCAAGCCCTCGCTCAGGTTCTGCTGGATAAGAACGATCCACAACAAGCTGCCGATGCCGGGATTCTTCTGACGGAGGTTCTTGAGGCCAAGCCGCGCGAGATTAGTGCCCTCCGCCTGATGGCACAGGCTTACCGTAAGATAGGAAAACCAGAGAAGGCCAAAGAAGTTCAAGAGCTGGCTACGGTGGTCTCGCGCACCGCAGATGAGATCCGCCGCCTTGTTGAGCAGGAGCTGGCTCACCCGGCAGATATCGCGATCCATGAGAAGCTGGCCAAGCTCTATCTCCAAACGGGTGAGAAAGAGAAGTCGCTTCAGCAGCAAGGCATGGTGAAGATGCTCAAGACCCACCCGGAGCAAGCGGCACGGGGCCTTCAGGCGCTCATGGATGCCACGATGCGTGAGACGGTAGACACCGCCAAAGTCCCCAACCCCAAAAAGCCTTAGTGCGGCGCTTGGCCTGGCTGAAGGGTAAGGTACTTACCGGTAGTAAACCCCTTCCAGGTCTCGCTCTTGCCAGAAGGCCACTTCACGGTGAGGCTCTCCACGGAGTCCTTCCCTAGCCCGAAGTGTACCCGTGCATCGGAGGCCGAGAGGTACGAGCCCGCGCTCTGACACTGCCGAACACGGATCTCGCCGCTGGTGAGCTTGAGGGTGAGTATGGCTCCGTAGCGCCCTCCACAGTCAAATCCTACCCAGCCCTGCGGGGCACTCTGATTATTTAAGAGGAGTGGTTTTCCCTCACTATCAACAATAAGCACGTCCATGTGCCCGTCGTTGTCGTAGTCGCCCACGGCAAGGCCACGGCCCACAATGGGGGGAAGGCTCGCGATTCCCGAGCTTGCTCCCACATCGGTGAAAACACCCTTCTGGCTGTGGAGAAGCAGGGTCTTCTGGCGGTAGGTGGTGTCCTCAATCAGCTCGATATTGTCTTGGACATGGCCATTGGTAATCATTAAATCTAGCCAACCATCGTTGTCGGCATCAAGGAACTTGCAGCCAAAGCTCACATACGGCAGCGCCGCTTGCCCAATCCCAACAGCATTGCTCTTGTCGCTAAATGCTTCGTCACCATCGTTGTGGTAGAGGTTCTTGACCTCGTTGCGAAACGTCGCCACAAACAAATCAAGCTTGCCATCGTTGTCGTAGTCCCCCCAGTCAATACCCATCCCACCGTGGACTTTCCCCTCTAAGTCGGTTGCCACACCTGCTGCCTGCCCGATATTTTCGAACTTCCCACCACCACGGGCACTAAAAAAATCGCCGGGGGCTTCGTCGTTGGCGAGGGCAATACTCGGAAATCCCTTGCCATGGATGTCTGCAAATGCCACCCCGAGTCCTCGGCCATTTTGCGTACTGAGCCCTGCCGCCTGAGTAATCTCTGTGAAGCGTTTGCCATCCCCCTGCCAGAGGGTTCCCTTCAGCCCAATATAGCGTGTTGGGCCACAAGAGCTCAGAAGCTCGCCGTGTTTCTCCGTGCGGAACTTGCACAGCTGCGGCTCGGTGGTCGGGCCAAACTCTGCGTAGTTGGCCACGTAGAGATCGAGCTTACCATCGCCATTCAGATCGGAAAACCCACACGCGGTTCCCCAGGGCTGTGGCTTAAGCCCCGAAAGTGCGGTCACATCGTTGAAGCTCTTGCCTGCCTCATTGTGAAGCAAGCGCCCCTCACGGTACCCTGAGAGATATATATCGGCGAAGCCATCGCCGTCGTAGTCACCAACCGCAACACCGAGAAAATACCCCGAGAGAGTCCCCAGCACTGTCGCACTCACATCGGTAAACTGGCCTTTCCCATCCCCACGAAAGAGACCCGGCTTAGGGCCCACTAACAGAATATCTAAGTTGCTATCACCATCGTAGTCCAGAAACGCACAGCCGTTGCCGATGGTCTGGAGAATATTTAACGGGCGCTTTCCAGGAGCCGTCCACGAAAACTTCAGACCGGCCTTCTCGGCGACTTCCACAAAACGAACAGGCGACGAGGCGGCAGGATGTGCTGTCGTAGGAGGCTGGGAGGTTTGACATCCCAGAACCAGCAAAGAAAGCAGACCCAAAAAACGGCGGCGTTTGAGATACATAGCACCTCCATTCTATCAGGGGGGATCTCATCCAGGGGAATCTCATCAGGGCTAGAAACAAAAGTTCTCTTTTTTACGATACAATCGGTCATGGGTTTTCGAATGGGAGGGCCGGGAGGGCCAGGGGGAGTACCGAAAAAGCCGAATCCGGAGACGGTAAAGCGCGTTATCGCGACGTTTGTCCCGTACCGACGGCAGCTCGCTTTGATCTGTGTGCTGGTGCTGATCTCGGCATTCTTGGGCCTATTTCCACCAGCGTATCTGCGAACCATTGTGGATGTGGGCTTTGGCAAGCAGGACTTCGGGGTCGTGACCAAGTACACGCTCCTGACGCTCCTGATGACCATCGCCTCCAGTGGCTTCTCGCTCTGGTTTGGCTGGCTCTCAGTGCTGGTGGGCCAGAAGATCATGCGTGATCTACGCCTGAACCTCTTTGACCACTTGCAGGGGATGAGCCTGCGCTTCTTTACCACGACGCGCACGGGAGAGATCCAGTCGCGCCTGATCTCCGATGTCGGCGGCGTGCAAGGCGTGCTCTCGGATACCATCGCAAACTTCCTCAACAATGTCACGATTGTCATCTCAACACTGATCTACATGATCGCGCTGGACTGGCGACTGACCCTACTGGCGCTTAGCATTCTGCCCGTCTTTGCCGTGGTCTCCGCCAAGCTCGGGATGAAGATGGGGGCGATGCGCAAGGTATCCGCCGAGCAAAACGCGGATCTCTCCGCGACAATGCAGGAGACACTCTCGGTGTCGGGTGTCTTGCTCACGAAGACCAGCGGACAACAAGTGCGGACACTGGCCAAGTTCGCCAAAGAAAACGAGGCGCTCACGGCGACGCAGATTCTCCAGTCCACGATCATGCGAATCTTCTTTAGCCTGATCCCGCTGACCTTTAGCCTCACGCCCGCGTTGGTCTTCTGGCTCGCCGGGTACTTCATGGCCCACGGCGAGTCGCAGCGCCTCACCATCGGACTGATTGTCGCTTTCACATCGCTCCAAGGCCGGCTGTTCTTCCCGCTGACGAGCCTCTTTAATGTCCAAGTCGAGGTTCTCACCGCGCTGGGGCTGTTCGAGCGCATCTTCGACTACATGAACCTCAAGCAGGAGATCCGCGACCCGGAGCCCAAAGACGCGATTGCGCTCAAATCTGAGGACGTTCGCGGCGAGGTGAGCTTTGAAGGCGTCTCGTTCGCCTACGATGACGATAAACAAACGCTTTCGGAGATTAGCTTTGTCGCCCATCCGGGCCAGCTGGTTGCCTTAGTGGGGCCTAGCGGCTCAGGCAAGACAACCATGACGTATCTCATTCCACGCCTCTACGATGCCGACTCGGGGACGGTGCGTATTGACGGCCACGAGATCAAGCGCCTGCCGCTGGCGACTCTTGGGCAGGCCATTGGCGTGGTGACGCAAGAGACCTATCTTGTCCACGACACCATCCGCGAAAATTTACGATACGGCAGGCCCGATGCCACCGATGCACAGCTCATCGAGGCCGCACAAGCCGCCGCGATCCACGACCATATCGCCTCACTCCCCGAAGGCTACGACACCGTGGTCGGGGAGCGGGGCTACAAGCTCTCCGGCGGCGAGAAGCAACGCATCGCAATTGCTCGCGCGATCCTCAAGAACCCCCAGATTCTGATTCTGGATGAAGCCACCAGCGCCCTCGACACCCAGAGCGAGCGCCTGATCCAAGACGCCCTCACGCGCCTCTCCGAAGGCCGCACCACGTTCGCCATCGCCCACCGTCTCTCCACAATTCTGGCCGCGGACCAAATTCTCGTCATGGAGGCTGGAAAGATCGTCGAGCGCGGCACCCACACCGAGCTGCTAGAGAAAAACGGGGTCTATGCCCAGCTTCACGCCGCCCAGTTCACGGTAGAATAACGCATGGACTTCTTCGAACTGGCACAGCAAGTGGAGGAGCTCTCCGGGGTAAAGTTAGAGCTGGCAGGAGGCATGACGACCTGGGAGGCATTTCCTTCTTATAAACATCAGGATCGCATAGATACCATCCGACAAACCATCCGGCGGCGCTCGGACGCGATCTATGACTGTGCCTGCAAACACCTCTCAGATGTTTACGTGAAGTTTCCCGATGGCTCGATCAAGCGCCCCGATATTGCCATTTTTTGTCGTATTCCCGATGAAGACGAGCAAGACGGCGCGGTGACACTCTTGCCGGGAGCCATCATTGAGATCATTAGCAAGCACTACGAGGATAAAGACCTCAAGGTGGGCGTGCCATTCTACCTGAGCCAGGGTATTGCCGATGTCGTGACGCTGGACATGACCACGAGCACGGTGATTCACTTCCGCCCAGGCCAGCCGGAAGAAACCCACACGTCGCCCGTCACTCTCACCTTCGCTTGCGGCTGCGAAGCCACGATCTAGCAGGCATAAATGCAGCGA
Source organism: Armatimonas sp. (assembly GCF_964826245.1). Taxonomy (NCBI): domain Bacteria; kingdom Bacillati; phylum Armatimonadota; class Armatimonadia; order Armatimonadales; family Armatimonadaceae; genus Armatimonas; species Armatimonas sp. The sequence goes on from NZ_CBAYMC010000123.1 coordinate 10,352, forward strand.
ATTGCCGTTGTTACCAAGCACAAGTACATGGGCGATACGCTCATTGTCACGCCGCTCCTGCGCGGGATCAAGCAAGCCTACCCCGAGAGCCATGTGACCCTAATGGCAGGTGGCGCGGCGATCCAGCTTCTCGAAAGCTGCCCCTACACCGACTCCCTTCTGGCCTACCAAAAAAGTGATGGACTTTTCGCGCTTGCCCAGAAGCTTGCCAAGCCCGACATTTGCTTTCTCGTGGACCGCTCGTTTCATGCCGCGATGCTCGGGGTGGCGTGTGGTGCCAAGCAGCGGGTCGGCTTCAATACAGAGGGGCGCGGGTTTATGCTCACGCACCGGGTCCCGTATCTCTGGGACAAGCGCGAGATTGTGGCCTATTTAGATTTGCTGCAAGCTATTGCGCCCGGAAACTACGATCACAGTCCGATTCTGTGGGTCAAAGACGACGAAAAAGCCGCCGCAAAAGCACGCTTAGCAAGTGAAGGCGAGCGCTTTATCGGGATGCAGCCCGGCGCCAACGATCCCTATGTCCGTGAGTGGAAGGCCGAGCACTACGCACTTGTCGGGGATCGGTTGAGTGAGAAGTATGGGGCGCGGGTTGTTCTCTTTGGTACCGACATGGAGCGCAAGGCAGCCGAGGCCGTCGAGGCCGCAATGCGCCACAAGCCCTTGATGCTCGCCGGGAAGACCAAGCTCCGTGAGGCGATGGCTCTGATCTCCTGCTGCGACTTATGGATCGGCAACGACGGTGGCTTGCTACACTTAGCCGCCGGTGTCGGGCTGTCTACGGTGGGAATCTTTGGCCCGACCAAGTTCGCCCGCTGGCACTACGACGGCCCACGCCACCGGAGCCTTGTCTCCCCCCTCGCCGAGGGAGTAAAGCCCACCGACGATGCTATCCGTGCGGCACTAGACACCATCACACCCGATCAGGTAGAACAAGCCGCACGGGAGCTCCTATGACTTCGATTATCTTTGACACCGACATGGGCAACGATGTGGACGATGCCCTCGCCCTTGCGGTCCTGCACAGCTTGCAGTCGCGCGGGGCATGTAAAATTCTCGCGGTCACCCTCACTCGCGTCGATCCCTGGTCTGCCCGCTTTACGGATGCGGTCAATACGTTCTATGGCCGCCCCGAGATTCCCATCGGGGTCAAGCGCGACGGCAAGCCCGGCGACCCGAGCACCTATCTCAAGGTGGCGGAGAAGTTCCCCCACCGCATCAACCCGGACCGTGCCCTGGATGCCGTGGACTTGATCCGCAAGACCCTCCAAGCCCAGCCCGATGGCTCTGTGGCGATTGCCCAAGTCGGCTTTTTCTCCAATCTCGCCAAGCTCCTCGACGATCCCAAAGACCGCGACTTAGTTCTCAAGAAAGTTAAAGTGCTCTCGATCATGGCGGGTGCGTTCGCAACTGTTGAGAGTAATAACCACTTCTGCGAGTACAATGTCACCCAAGACATTCCCGCCGCACAGAAGCTCGCCAAAGACTGGCCGACCTCCATTATCTGGGGAGGCTTCGAGATCGGCAACGCCCTGCGCTACCCGGTCAAGAGCATCGAGCAGGATTTTTCTTATGTCCCCACCCACCCGATCCCGCTGGCCTACAGAGCCTACTGCCAGCCCGGCGAGGAGCGCCCCTGCTGGGACCTGGCCAGCTGCCTCTACGCCGCCCAGCCCGATCGCGACTTCTTCGCCCTCTCGCCCCACGGCCAAGTCACGGTGGAAAACGATGGTTTCACGCGCTTCACGCCCAAGAACAATGGACGGGATCGGTTCCTGATCTTAGACCCCATGCGCCGCGCAAGAGTGTTAGAAGCCCTCGTCCAGCTCACCAGCCAGCCACCACAAAAATGATCGATGAGTCGGGGCCTGAAAGTCCCCGGAGAATAGAATGAAACAAACCTCTCTTCAAGCTGCACTGCAGCACTGGCAGGAGTCCGCCTCTTTTCCCGGCGCAAGCCTTGGCATCGTGCGCGGCGATGAAGCGCCGCAGGGGCTGGTGATCGGCTGGGCGGACAAGGAGCGCAAAGTCGCGATGAAGCCCACGGACCGGATGCTCCAGGGAAGTGTCGGCAAGACCTATGTCGCGGCGGTCGCGCTCCAGCTCGTGCAAGAGAAGAAGCTCGCCCTCGATGAGAAGCTCTCGGTCTACCTGGGGAAAGAGCCCTGGTTTTCACGCCTGCCCAACGCCACCGAGATTACCATCCGCCAGCTCATGCGCCATACCAGCGGGCTGGTGCGCTTCGAGTTCAAAGACGAGTTTGTCCGCGACCTGCTCGCGCACCCCGATAAGGTCTGGAAGCCCGAGGAGCGGTTAGCCTATATTTTTGACACCAAAGCCCCCTTCGCCGCCGGCCAGGGCTGGGAGTACTCCGATACCAACTTTATCGTGCTAGGCATGGTGATCGAGCACATCACGCGGTCGCGCTACTACGACGAAGCCAAGAAGCGGCTCCTGAAGCCCTTCCAGCTCAAAGACACCCTCCCCTCGGACCGCCGCCGGATTCCCCGCCTGGTGCAGGGCTACGCCGGAAAAGACAATCCCTTCGGAGGCTCCGATACCATGCTCAAAGATGGTCAGCTTGCCTTCAATCCGCAAGTAGAGTGGTGTGGCGGCGGGATGGCATCCACCGCCAAGGAC
>NZ_CBAYMC010000124.1:0-12820 GCF_964826245.1 Armatimonas sp.
GCTCATGAGCTACGTCCGCATTGTCGTCCAGAGCACCACGTTTTTGTCCACGTTTGTCGCAGGTCGCCTGATGGACCAAGGGGTTGGCTTTGGCCCTCTCTACGCAGTTGCGGGAGTGGCCGGTGTGCTTGCCGCGCTCTTTTTCCGCCAGGTGCGCCCTCTTGCCAGCACGCCCGCTCCCTCCGCAGAGCCGCCGCAGCCGCTCCTGCACTTTTTCCGCGACACGCTGGGCATCTTACGCGAGAACGAGAGCTACCGCTGGTTCGCGCTCTCGGTGATGCTCTATGGCTTTGGTAACCTCATGGCCTGGCCGCTCTACGCGCTCTACCAGGTGGATCAGCTCCACATCCGCCCGACCGAGATCGCGAACCTGACCAATGTTAGCTCGCTCTGTGCGATTGGCGGCTCGCTGTTCTGGGGGCGCTTTATCGACCGGCACGGCCCGGCCAAGACTGTCTTTCGGGGAATCTTGCTCATCGCCTCGATCTCCGTGATCTACTTCTTTGCCCGCTCAGTGAGCCTGCTGTATGTGGCGTCTTTTCTCGCGGGCTTCGGCATGGCAGGCATTGAGCTAAGCTACACGGCCAGTATCTTAAACTACGCAGAGGTCGGGAAGGCGGCTCGCTACCAGGCGCTCCACTCGCTTCTTCTGGGCATCCGTGGTGTCCTCGCACCCCTTGTCGCCCTGCCACTGCGCAATCTCATCGGCTACCAGGGAGTCTTCACTCTGACCTTTGTGCTCATGCTAATCGGAGCCTACCTCCAGTGGCGTGCGGCAAAGACACCAACCCCATCCCGATAGCCACTGGCATCGTCATACAGGCCACGACTGCGGGAGTACTACCGACGCAAATCCCGCACTCCATGCCTGGCTACTTTCGCACAGACGGTGCAGTCTTTAGCGTGGCAAAACTGGCGCAGCTCCTGGTGTAGCCGCTCACGGGCGCGATGAATCCGCGAGCGCACTGTCCCAATAGGCACCTGAAGACGGCTGGCGATGCAGGCATAGTCCAGCCCCTCAAGCTCACAGAGCAGCAAAGGCGCACGAAAATTCTCGGGGAGCTTCTGGAGTGCCTGCTGGAGCTCTTCAGACAGAAGTGGGCTCAGCAACAGATCTTGCGGGTTCAAGCCCCCTGCAATCGGCTCGATGGACTCGGAAAGCGGGACAGCAGGACGGCGCTTAGCGTACCGAGTCTGATCGATGCGGTTCGTGGTGAGAATGCGAAACATCCAGCGGTCAAAGCCATGGCCTTGGTAGGCACTAAAGGACTGAAACGCTTCCAAGAGAGACTCAGAGAGTAGGTCTTCGGCATCCGCAGTGTTGCCGCAGTGGTGGTACGCAAAAGCGTAGAACCGATCCCAGTGCTGAACGGCCAGCGCATCAAACTCCGCCCTCGGATCGCCCTTGTCCAAGAGTAAAGGGGGTACCAGGAATCCCATGCGCTTATTCTAAAAGTGTAGAATGAAGATAGTATTAAATTCCTGGTTTAAACCATTGCCGGGGGCACAAGCCCCCGGCAAAACAGACTACAAAACCTCGGAAGGCAGGGGTTTGCCACGGTGGCACTGCTTGTATTTCTTCCCACTACCACACGGACACGGGTCGTTGGGATCAATCTTCCGAGGCGCGGTAGACTGAGCCGCCTCTGCCGCAGCGGCAAGAAGCGCGTTGACCTCAGGGGCGATCTGATCCACAGGACTCTCGCCCTCCTCCTCGCCGAGCTGCATAGGCATCGCCTCACCGCCGAACTGCTGGAGAAGATTGAAGATGTCTTGTTCTTGGTCGAACTCCGGCATCTCCTGCTGGAGCTGTGCCACAAAGACATTGCGCACCGTATCGCCCACCAGGCCCGCCTGCATCTGAGAGAAGACCTCCATCGCCTCTTTTTTGTAGGCAACCAGCGGGTCCACTTGCGCGTAGCCGCGTAGCCCGATTCCCTCACGCAGATAGTCCATGTTCTGGAGGTGCTGGATCCAGGTCTGATCGATGGTCTGGCGCAGGAGGTGGCGCTCGATCTCGCGCATCAGCTCAGCGCCGACTTCTTCCTCTTTGGCATCATACGACTCATCGGCAAGAGCATGGAGCTTCTCGGAGAGCTCGGCCTTAGTGAGCTCCTTGAGCTCGTCGTAGCTGGCGAAGTTGGCCAGCGGGAACTGCTCGTTGAGCTCGTGGTAGAGCTTCTCTTTATCCCACTCTTCTTGGGAGACTCCCTCAGGACAGTGTAGCTCAACGGCTGTGTCCACGGTCTCATGGAGGTAGCTGACCAGCGTATCGCGCAGCTCGGCCCCCTGTAGGAGCTTGCGGCGCTCGCCGTAGATCACCTCGCGCTGGACATTCATCACATCGTCGTACTCCAGAACATGCTTTCGGGAGTCGAAGTTGTGCTGCTCGACTTTTTTCTGCGCTTTCTCAATCATCTTGGAGAGGATCGGCATGTCTACGGCCTGATCCTCTTCCCATGCCCGTAGCGCCGCAAGCTGGAGGCTGTTGCGCTCTCCAAACGCGCGCCACAAGTAGTCTTCAAGGGACACATGGAACTTGCTGGTTCCCGGATCGCCCTGACGGCCCGAGCGGCCTCGGAGCTGATTGTCAATGCGCCGCGACTCATGGCGCTCGGTTCCGAGGATAAAGAGTCCGCCCCGTGCCCGAACTTCCTCGCGCTCTTTGACCAGATCCAGGTTCTGCTCCTCCGTGAGAGACTGCGTTCCCTCCACTCCACTGGCTGCCTGATCCCTGCCCGTGACCACGTGCGCGATTCCGGCACGTCGCCCGCCACGTCGGTAGGAGTAGTCGCGCTCTGCCTCAGACTTGTTCTCCAGCTCTTTGTAGTGCGAGCCACCCAGCAAGATATCCACCCCACGCCCGGCCATGTTCGTGGCGATTGTCACCGCGCCACGCCGTCCGGCCTCGGCGATAATCAGCGCCTCTTGCTCGTGGTACTTGGCATTGAGAACGTTGTGGGGAATGCCGTACTCCAGCGCCTCACGCAGGGCTTTTAGCTCGTCCTCGCTCTTGAGTGCAAGAATATTGGCAAATGCTGTCACCTGGGCTTCATCGGTCATCTTGATGCCCATTCCCAGCTCTTTGGCCAGGGGCGCCAGCAGCGGCAGGTTGAGATCGTCAATGCGGCGGTTGAGCACGGCGGTAAACTGGGCGTATTTTTCCTCGCCAAGCTCCTTGCGTTTCTCTAGCAACCGTGCCCGCAGAATCGTGATGGCTGAGAGCAGCTCCAGCGCCTGAAACGTCAGGCGCGACGAGACACGCTCGCTCATCTCAATCGAGCGTGTTCCCACCAGAAGCGGCTGCTGGCGACAGTGAATCTGGAGGATCTCGCTGGCAATCCCACGGAGCTTAGCCTCTAGGCTCTTGTAGATCATGTCGGGCAGATCTTTGCGGAGCATGGGCTTATTGGTAGGCACTTGCACCACATCGAGGGCATAGATCTTACGGAACTCGTCCTCTTCGGTCTTAGCCGTCCCCGTCATTCCGGCGAGCTTTGCGTAGAGGCGGAAGTAGTTCTGGATCGTGATGGTCGCGAGGGTCTGCTGCTCGTTCTCGATCTTGATCCCCTCTTTGGCCTCGACGGCTTGGTGAAGCCCATCGGACCAGCGGCGACCAAACATCAAGCGCCCCGTGCTTTCGTCGACGATCACGATCTCGGGCTTGCCTTCTTGGTTGGGCTTTACGACGTAGTCAATGTCTAGCTCAAAGACACCATGCGCTTTGAGAGCTGCGACTGCGTGCTGCATGTACTCTAGGTTTTCCATCGAGGAAATATCCTGGATGTCATGGCCCATCTTGCGCAGAATCTCTTCGACTTTCTCCATACCCCGCTCCGAGAAAGTGGCGTTTTTGGCTTTTTCGTCTACGGTGTAGTCTTTTTCATCCGTGGTCGTGTCGTACTTGTCTTTCTTGGCCTCGCCTTTTTCGAGCTGGGGCATGATACTGGCAAAGACATAGTAGAGGTCGCTGGAGCGCTGGGCAGTCCCCGAGATAATCAGTGGTGTGCGGGCCTCGTCAATTAAGTTGGAGTCGCACTCGTCAATGATGGCAAACCAGTGCCCACGGTGCTGGACGACATGCTCCAGGGTCGGGGCCATGTTGTCGCGGAGATAGTCAAAACCCAGCTCAGCGCTGGTGGCGTAGAGAATGTCGCAAGCATAAGCATCGCGCCTATCGTAGGTCTGGCGGGAGTACTTGAAGCGCTCATCGAGCCCATCCACCGACGGGTCTTCGTAGGTAGGGTCGTAGATAAACGTCCCGCCCCCCTCGCCCGTCTCCGGGGAGTGTCCCTGAAGAATCCCGATCGTCATTCCCAGAGCGGCATAGACCGGCCCCATCCAGACGGCATCACGCTTGACAAGATAGTCGTTGGCGGTGACCAGATGAACCCCTTTGCCCGTGATGGCATTGAGATAGGTCGCCAGTGTCGAGGTGAGAGTCTTGCCCTCGCCGGTACGCAGCTCCGAGATACGGCCATCGTGCTGCACCATCCCCCCGATGAGCTGGACATCAAAGTGTCGCATCCCGAGAGTGCGCCAAGCGGCTTCGCGGCACGCGGCAAATGCCTCGACCAGAATCGAATCCAGTGCTTTATCGTAGGCGGCCCGGAGGACTTTATTATCTGCATACTGGCTCTCATCGCCGACGGAGTCTTTGACGCGCTGGCGGAACTCGTCGGTCTTGGCCTTCAGCTGCTCATCGGTCAGTGCCTTAAACTGCGGCTCGATTGCGTTGATCTTCTCCACGACCTTGCGGTACTTGCGGACATCGCGCTCGTTGTTATCGAAAAATTTTCGTAGAAAATCCATAGTTGTTTTTGTGTTGTCCCAAACAAACCCAGCCTCCCATCCCCTGTATGCCAGGAGATAGAAGGAAAAAATGACATATTGTTCCCCCATCTAAGGGGGGCAGGGGGCATTACCCGCGCGGCGGTGCGCGGGAGCCACCCGACGGGAGCGCGGGAGCGAGGAAGTGCGTTTGTCCCCGTGCCCACACTTGCGGCGCAACCTGAAGCTCGGGCAGGCTCACCGTAACGCGTGTGGGCGTGAGTATCGCAAGGGTGCTCTGCTCCGCTGCCGGTTCGAGGCGCACCACTTTGAGGCGACCACTCTGAGCGGCCGCCTTGATCGCCTGCTCTTCCTCAGTGGTCGCACGACGTGGCGAGACGGAAGCGGGCGCGGGAGCCGTCGCGGTGGACAGATTTGCCTGACGAAGCGCCGCTAGCACCACCGCCGCCGTGCTCGGGGTGAGCAGGAGGGTGGAGAGAACAAACAGGCTCCAAGTCCAGCTAGGCTGACGGTGTACAATGCGGCTCATGAATAATTTCGCTAGCGAATATTGTATCATCTAGGGCATGATCTATGCGACACGCACTGGAGTGGGCATCCATACCGGCCAACCTTGTACTGCGACTCTTGAGGCGCTGCCCCCTGGCTCTGGGATAGTCTTTGATACCCCACAAGGGATCATTCAGGCTCAGGCAGACCGTGTCATCGAAACGCTGCGCTGCACGGTGCTAGGGAGCGGCGAGGCAAGGCTCTCGACCGTGGAGCACTTGCTCTCCGCCTGCGCGGGACGAGGCATACGGGACTTGAAAGTGACCGTAGACGGCCCCGAGCTTCCCATTCTTGATGGAAGCGCAGCAGGCTGGGCTGAAGTATTGCCGCAGAGCCCCCTGCACCTACGAGAGATTCCCGAGCCGCTGATTGTCACTGGCAAGGGTGGCGCGTTTATCGCCTGCTTCCCCGCCGAAAAACTCACGGTGACCTGCGCCATCGCCTTCGAGCACCCCCTTGTCGGTACCCAAGTCGCACGGTGGGAGCCCCCCCCCGCCCCCGCAAGCGGTGGAGCTTATTTGGAGGAGATCGCGCCCGCTCGCACGTTTGGCTTTATCGAGGAAGTCCAGAAGCTCCTGGATGCGGGACTGGCGAAAGGCGGCTCGCTGGACAATGCCGTGATTGTCCACCAAGATCGCTATGAGCCGCCTCTGAGATTTGCGAACGAGCTGGCCCGCCACAAGCTTTTAGACTTACTGGGCGATTTATGGCTCGCCGGTTTTCTGCCAAAAGCGGATATAATCGCCATGAAACCCAGCCACGGGCTAAACTGTCGGCTGGCTTCTCTTCTATCGAGGATTGATTTTGAGTAACGAAATATCTTTGCCCATTGAAGCGGCAATGCTACAGCGCATCTTGCCACACCGCTACCCGTTTTTACTGGTAGATCGGGTGCTGGAGATTGAGCTAGGCAAGCGTATCCTAGCCCGAAAAAACGTCACGGTCAATGAGCCGTACTTTGTCGGGCACTTCCCCGGAATCCCGATTATGCCGGGGGTCTTACAGATCGAGTGCATGGCGCAGGCAGGGGGCGTTTTACTTCTGTTAGAGCCGGGCAACGAGGGCAAGATCGCTCTCTTAACGGGAATTGAGAAGGCACGTTTCCGGAGGAAAGTGGTGCCCGGCGATGTCCTCGAGATTGAAATTGTGGTCATCAAGACGCGTGGCCCGATGGGCTGGATCCACTGTGAAGCCAAAGTGGACGGTAAGATCGCTTCGGAGGCGGATATCTCCTTTGCACTGGCGGAAGGGAACCTTCACGAACTATGAGTACAAGTAAAATTCATGCGACAGCGGTCATTGACCCGAGCGCACAGATCGGCGCGGATGTCGAGATTGGGGCCTACGCGGTCATTGGGCCGGATTGTATTGTCGGGGAGGGCACGATTCTTGGGCCGCACGTGATCCTGGAGCAGTACACCGAGCTCGGTAAGCTTTGTCAGGTGCGCGCCGGAGCGGTGCTGGGTGGCCCGCCCCAGGACAATAAATTTAAGGGTGAGCGCTCTTTTGTGCGTGTCGGAGACCGAACCCAGATCCGCGAGTTTGTGACCATTCATCGCTCCACCGGCGAGGGCGAAGCCACGACGGTCGGGGAGGATGGGCTGATCATGGCCTATGTTCATATCGGGCACAACTGCTCGGTAGGAAATAAAGTGATGCTGTCGTCGTATGCGGGTCTGTCGGGGCATATCTATGTCGAGGATAATGTCGTCATCGGCGGCATTGTGGGAATGCACCAGTTTGTCCGTGTAGGGCGCTACGCGATGGTGGGAGGGTACTCGAAAGTCGTTCAGGATGTCCCGCCGTTTATGCTGGCTGATGGCCGCCCTGCTGATATTCTGGATCTTAATATCCGGGGCCTGCGCCGTGCGGGAATTGATGCCAACACGCGCAACTCTCTGAAGCAGGCGTATAAGCTCCTCTACCGCTCGAATCTAAACCGAACTCAGGCCCTGGAAGCCATTGCCGAGGAACTAGATTCCAATCCGGAGCTAGACTTTCTTGTGCAGTTCATTGAGCGCATGAAAGACGGTACCGCGGGCCGTCAAGAGGACCGTCCCCGAAAGTAGGCGAAAAGCCCATGCGTATCGCCATCACGGCAGCGGAAGCCTCGGGGGATCGGGTCGCGGGTCAGCTTGCCACGGAGCTCAAGCGCCTCTCCCCAGAGTGCGAGATCTATGGCAGTGGCGGGAGCTGGCTGCGTGAGGCGGGCGGTGAGGTTATCGTGGATGCGAGCGCCTTTGGGGTAATCGGGCTTGCAGCGGGTTTAAAGCTCCTCCCCAAGATGCTCGCCGCCCGCCAGCGCCTGCTTGCAGAGCTGAAGAGCCGCCCCCCCGATGTGCTGATCCCCATAGATGCGGGCGCGTTTCACCTGGGAATTGGCCCGATTCAGGGGCTGGTTCCCTGGGCACGCAAGAACCTCCCGAAAACCAAGATCCTCTACTACTTCCCCCCCGGCTCGTGGCACAAGACCCTGCGCTACACGCCCCTAAAAGACCTCGTAGATGCAGTCGCCTCGCCGTTTCCCTGGAACGCTAGCGAGCTCAACCGGCTCGGGGTTCGTGCGGAGCTTGTGGGCCATCCTCTGCTGGATCTCGTGCACCCAAGCCAGTCACTGGAGACTTTTGCGAAGCACTATGGCCTCGACATGGACAAACCACTTGTCGGGCTGGTTCCGGGAAGCCGCACACAGGAGATTGAGACGATCCTGCCGCTCCAGCTCGCGGCGGCGGCGCAGATTGCCCAGCGCATTCCGGGAGTTCAGTTTCTCATTGCCCTCGCGCCGAGCGTCGACCGTGGAAAAGTGGAGGCCGCAATCCAGCACGCGCGGCAGCTCTTGCATGTCGTGAAAGTGGCCGAGAAGCCACCGCGCCAGAACACTCCCCGCGCCATTCTCGCGGAGGGAAACCCAGAGGAGCTTGCACGACGACAGCGGCAGTGGATCGAGCACTCCCAGTCTCCCCGCACTGCCACGCCGCAGTTCCCGCCCATCGCCATTGTCGAGAACGGAACCTACGATGTGCTTGCCGCCGCCGATGCGCTGATCTGTAAGTCTGGCACAACCACGCTTGAGGCCGCGATTCTCGGAAAGCCCATGGTGATTGTCTACAAGCTGAGTCAGGCCAACCTGCTCCAGCTCGCCGTTATTCGCAAGAGCTTGCCCAAGTTTATCGGCATGCCCAACCTCATCGCCGACAAAGAGATCTGCCGTGAGCTCCTCCAAGAAAACGCCACCCCCGAGAAGATCGCCGCAGAGATCGTCGGGCTTTTGCTCGATCCCGATCGCATCGCGCGGATGCGGGGCGACCTTGCGGAGGTACGCGCACAGCTTGGCGAGCCGGGCGGCGCAGAGCGCACGGCCCGGCTCGCCCTCTCCCTAGTGAGCCCGTGAGAGACCGTAGAGCCGGGCTAGGGTGGCGATATCTCGGGAGCTCAGCTGAGAGCTGGGCTTCACCTCAGGAAACATAATGTCTCCGTTGAAGCTACTATGGCTCGGAGCACCCTCATTTCGCCCCACGATCCCCAAAGCATGGCCGAACTCATGCACCGTCGCAGGGGTAATCAAGGATCCTGCAATCCCACCCTTCAGGACGATCCTGGCACTGGCGATAGTGCCATCCACGGCTGCATTGCCCGGTGCCTGGTTAAACGTGACATTGGTAAACCCCAACCCCGTGTCCACAGTACTGACCGTGCTCGAAAAAGTGACCTGAATATCCGCATCGGCTGTACTGCTAGTTTGCTCGAAACGCACCAAGTTGCCGGTTCCGCTTGCCCAGAGGTTTGCGGCGGTTAGTACTTGTGCAGAGCGATCTGTGGCACCATCATTGCCGATAAAGACCTTGAGGGGATTGGTCGTCTTTGTCAGAGGCCAGCGCAAGCTAAGCCCTAGGTCGCTGAAGTAGTCCGGGCTATCTGGCGGAGGATTGCCCCCGCTGGCCCCACAGCCTGTGAGAACCAAAACTGCGATAACACTTAACAAAATAGGGTTTCTCATGCTTGCATTATACAGGTACAATCGACTATGCGTGCAATTTTACTTTCCTGGGAGTATCCCCCTATGCGGGTGGGTGGTATTGCGGCGGCGCTAGAGGGACTAGCTCCAGCACTGGCGCGGGCGGGCATTGAAACCCATGTTGTGACCTGCGGCGACTCAGGAGGAGCGCCTGAAGAGAACCCACTTCCCAATCTGTTTATCCATCGCGTGACTGTCAGTGAGCCATCGGATAACTTTATCCACTGGGTGCACCTCCTCAACGATAGATTAGATGAGCGGGCAGACTCACTCGTTCGAGAGTGGCAGAAAAAAGAAGCTCGGAAGAAAAATAAGACGCCGATCCTGATCCATGTCCACGACTGGCTGGGGCAGTTTGCGGGGATCGCGCTCAAGCACCGCTACAAGCTCCCGATGCTCTCCACAATTCACGCTACCGAGTTCGGGCGCAACGGTGGGATTCGCACCGAGGGGCAGCGCTATATCAATCGCTGTGAGTGGGAGCTCGCCGATGAGTCGTGGCGAGTGATTGTGTGCTCGGACTTCATGCGCGGCGAGGTCGAGTACGCCCTGAATACCCCCTGGGACAAGATGGATGTGCTTCCCAATGGAGTGGAAACACGGGTCTTTGAGGGGCTCGAAGGTGAGGCATGGTGGAGCTTCCGCCGCCGCTTTGCCGCCGACAACGAAAAAATCATCTTCTTTATCGGTCGTCCCGTTCATGAAAAAGGCGCACACGTGCTCGTGCAGTCTCTGCCCCGGGTGCGAGCGCGGGGTGTCAATGCCAAGTTAATCATCTCCGGTGGCGGTGTCCGAGGGCACTTAGAAGCACTCGCGGAGCAGCTTGGGATGTGGCCGCATGTCTACTTCACGGGGCGCGTGAGCGACGAAGACCGTGATAATCTCTACCAAATCGCTGATGTGGCCGTCTTTCCAAGCCTTTATGAGCCGTTTGGGATCGTGGCGCTGGAGGCGATGGCAGCTCACACCCCGGTTGTCGTGAGTGATGCCGGGGGGCTTGCAGAAGTCGTGGAGCACAATGTCACCGGCACCACAACCTACAAGGGTGACCCGGACTCTCTGGCTTGGGGAATCGCCCGTGCGGTACGTGATCCCAGCCACTCTCGCTGGATGGCACAGAACGCCTATGAGCGCGTCGAGAGCATCTTCAACTGGGACGTGATCGCCGCCGATACCCGAGCGGTCTACGAGCGGGTCTGGGCAGAGTACAAAGCAAGTAGCTGGGGAGAAAGCTAGAAGATGCTACTCATTCCCCTAGCCACGCTCCTCGCAACCGTACAGTCTCCCATGAACATTACCACTCTCCAGACCGCCTTGAAAGCGGTCAAGCCTAGTGCCAGCCTAGCCGAGCCGCTCCGTAAGTGGCTCGGAGCCGAGAACCTCAAGCGCGGTGTCCTCAAGACAGATGAGCTTAAGGTCGCGTTTGCTATCGAGCTCGCCGACGGCGAGCCAGAGCCCAAGCTACTCTCAGACGACGGCTCGTGGTCACTTCCTCTTAAGCGCATTGAGGCATCGAACCTCTGGGCCGCGTCCACAACACTGCCTGAGGGCTTTGGGACGCGCTGGAAGTTTGAAGTCGGGGGCAGGCCACGGGGCGGCGGTGAGCTTGAAGTCTACACCAACCCACCCGAGAGCAAGCGCCAGCCAGGCATCCCTGAGGGCAAGCTCACTCAAATGCCAATCTGGAAGAGCAAGATCTACGAGGGAACGGTGCGCAACTGGTGGGTCTATGTCCCCGCCCAGTACGATGCCAGAAAGCCCGCAGCCGTGATGATCTTCCAGGATGGCCACTCCTACAAAGACTTCGTGCCGGTTGTCTTGGACAACATGATCGCCAAAGGCGAGCTGCCAGTCTCCATCGCCATCTTTCTCGCTCCGGGCCACAAGGGCGAGACGCCTCCCGAGAGTGGCTGGAATGGCAATAACCGCTCGGTCGAGTACGACACGGTCTCGAATCGCTACTCTCAGTTCATCGTGGACGAGATCCTGCCGGAAGTGGGCAAGAGCTACTCGCTTCGGCAAGATGCGGCAGGGCGGATGGTAGCGGGCATCTCCAGCGGCGGTATCTGCGCCTTCTCCCTGGCCTGGTTCCGCCCCGACCAGTTCCATAAAGTGCTCTCGTGGGTGGGGAGCTTCACGAATCTCCAAGGCGGCCCGACGGGCGTGGCGGGAGGAAATACCTACCCCGCGATTATCCGAGACCGGCGCGGCTGGGACCAGAGAGGCGAGCCCAAGCCGATTCGCGTCTATCTGCAAGATGGAGCCAACGACCTAGACAACAAGGCGGGAAGCTGGCCGCTTGCCAACCAAGACATGGCAAAAGCGCTCGCCTTCGGCCAGTATGACTTTAAGTTCATCTTTGGCAACGGCTTCCACGGCGACCGCCACGGACGCGCCACCCTCCCCGATGCACTCCGCTGGCTCTGGCGCGATCTTAAAAAACCGTAAAGCTCAGAGCGTCCAGACGCGAATATAGTCAATCTCCATCTGTGCGGGAAACGGGGTGCTGGCATCCGGGAATCCGGGCCAGTTGCCCCCTACCGCAAGGTTTGCCAGAACATACATCGGCTCCTGCGGGACATGCTCGCGGGTGCGATAGCGCTCAACTCCGTCCACGCTCCAAACCAGCACATCGGGCTTCCAGTCTAAGGTAAACGTGTGGAATCCCGCGGAGAAATCGATCCCACGTAGCTGCCCTTGCACATTGATCGTTCCCGCCGTAGTCGCGCGCCAGTGGTTCGTAAAGTAGACACAAGTGAGATCGTGGCCCAGAATCTCGAGAACATCAATCTCGGGAGGCCAAGCCTTACTCGCAGGAAGTAGCCAGAACGCAGGCCAGAGCCCCTTGCCCTTGGGGAACCTCGCGCAAATCTCGAAACGCCCATACTTTTGAGCAAACTTACCGTAGGAGCTCACCATCCCAGACGTGTAGGGCATCTTCCCCCGCATCCGGCGCTGCGCGATAAAAACCAGCTTGCCCCCCTGCAGCTTGTAGCCGTCAGTGGCATAGTACTGCTGCTCATTATTGGAATGTGTCCGTACGCCATCCGGGTACGAATCCAGCCATTTCGATTGATCGAGGCTGATTCCGTCAAACTCATCAGAGAAGCTCAGCTTCTCCGGGACTGCGGGCGGCATCGCCGGTGATGGACTTGCCGTCGGAGCGCTCTGGAGTGGGGGCGGAGAGGGCTTTTCGGGCTTCAGTGTTAGGGCAAGAGCCACCATGCCTGCAAGAACCCCTAGTGCTGTCGCGACCGCCCCGGTGGTCGTTTCGAGCTGGAGCTTCACGCGGGAACCAGCTCAGTTCCGACCAGCTCAATGGTCCCTTTTGAGTGCCCACAGTGAACGGCGACCATAGACTCCCACTGCGCCATCGTCGCCATGGTCACATCATATTGATAAGGCCGCCACTCAGGAGTCAGGTTAACGTCTTGCTTGAAACAATCGGGGAAACCAGGGACATTG
>NZ_CBAYMC010000125.1:0-12763 GCF_964826245.1 Armatimonas sp.
GTCGTCCTCTGGTATGCGCTCTTGCTACTCCCTGCCCCCTATGTTCGCGTTCGCCTCAACCGCAAGCGGTTTCGGAGAAATGACTTTGGGTCTGCGGCAGGAAATGGCATGCTTCTGCCATAATGAAGCAATCATGACTGAAACACGTCCGCTCCGTGGCGCTCTCCTCGCGCTGACATCCCTCGCCGTCGCTGGTGCCGCTCTGTTGCCCGCACGGTCGTCCAGTCAGATCAAGGCACCCACCGCCCAAGGCCCCGACTTCGCCAAGGAGATCCAGCCCCTCCTGCGCGCCAAGTGTATGCCGTGCCATGGCGACATCCAAGCCGCAGGCGGGCTGAAGCTGACCCAGCTCAAGAGTGCCATGGCAGGCGGGAGCAGCGGGGCGCGCGGCCTCGTGCCGCACGACCCCGATGCCAGTGCGGTCATCCAACGTGTCTCCACCACCGACACCGATCTGATCATGCCGCCCAAGACCAGCGGCAAGACCCCGCTGACGCCCACCGAGGTGGCAACCCTGCGTAGCTGGATTCAGTCCGGCCCCTCCTGGCCCGAGGCGAGCGCCGCGACGCCCACCGGGGACACGCACTGGTCGCTCTTGCCGATCAAGAAGCCCGCACTCCCCGCAGGCAAGGCAACGCACCCCGTGGATCGTTTTCTGGAGGCGCGCCTCGCGGCCAAAAAGCTGGGGTTCTCGCCCGAGGCCGATAAGCGTACCCTGATCCGCCGCATCACGTTCGATCTCATAGGCCTCCCACCCACTGAGGCGGAGATCGCCGCCTTTATCAATGACAAGGCGCCGGGGGCTTATGAGCGCGTCGTGGATCGGCTACTGGCATCGCCGCGCTATGGCGAGCGCTGGGCCCGCCACTGGCTCGATACCATCCACTACGCCGACTCCCACGGCTCTGAGCACGATATGGGCCGTAAAAACGCTTGGCCGTTCCGCGACTATGTCATACAGACGTTTAACAGCGATGTCCCCTACGCCCGCTTCGTGCGCGAGCAGCTGGCCGCCGACGCCCTCTACCCTGATCGCCCGGACCTCACCCCCGCCCTGGGCTACCTGAGCGCCGGCAACTTCGACCTGAGCGCCTACTACACCGCCCCCGTCCCGTTCCAGATCCTCGACCGCGACGATATGGTCAATCAGGCGATGTCCACTTTTGTCAGCACCACCGCCAACTGCGCGCGATGCCACGACCACAAGTTCGACCCCGTCCCCACCTCCGACTACTGGTCGCTGCAGGCCGTGTTCGCAGGGGTCATCAAGGGCGATGTCACCTACGACGAGAAGCCCGATATCGCGGAGCAGCGCGCCAAGTGGAACAAGCTGAAGGAAGTCGCCGACAGCAAGAATGCCACACGGATCCTGGCCACCGAGCACAAACCGGTGGTGGATGCCTTCGTGTCGGCACTGCAGGGCTTTGCCGGCTGGAAGCCGCTGCGCGTGACCAAGGCCAGGAGCACGGGTGGGGCGACGTTCGCCCTCACCGACGATGGCCGCGTCGCGGTGAGTGGCCCTCGCCCGGCCAAGGACACCTACACACTCCTCGTTAACCCTGGCGCCGGGCGCATCGGTGCCCTGCGAGTAGATGCGCTGGCATCGCCTGACCTACCTAAGGGCGGTCCCGGCCGCGCCGATGACGGTGGCTACCTGCTCCACGAGCTCACCGTCGAGATCGTTCGTGCAGGCGGCAAGCGCGAGAAGGCAAAGATTGTCCGGGCCAGCGCCGATTATGCCCAGCCCAAAGGGGATGCTGTAGGAGCGGCCGACGGCAACTCCGGCTCCGCCTGGGGCATCGGGTCTGAGGTTGGCAAGGATCACCACCTCGTGCTGGCCTTCGCGGAACCCCTCGAACTCGCCGATAATGACACGCTTGAGGTGGTTCTTGAGCAAAACGACGGTGCTGCCCACGTGCTAGGACGATTCCGTTTGAGTGTCGCCGACGCCCCCCGTGCGACTCTCTGCGCCGTGCCCCCAAAAATGGCCGAGCTCCTGAAGGCACCTGCACAAGACCAAGCCGCCCGTGTGGAGCTCGCCACGTTCGCGCTACGGGAAACGGCCGCTGACGGGATCGCATCCCTCCCCCCGCTCAAGCGTGTCTACGTCGCCGCAAAAGCCGCTGATGTGGCCGATGTCGGTTTCGTCAAGATCGACAAGCCCCGGGAAATCCATGTGCTGGAGCGGGGCGAGATGAGCCGCCCCAAGCAGCTGGTCGGGCCCGGAGCACTCTCGGTGCTCCCGGAGCTTGGGCTCTACTTCAAGCGCCGTGACATGACCCAAGAGAGCCAGCGCCGCGCCGCGCTCGCGGAGTGGGTCGTGGACCGTCGCAACCCTCTCACCTGGCGCAGCATTGTCAACCGTGTCTGGCACTACCACTTTGGCAAGGGCATTGTCGACACGCCCGGCGACTTCGGCCGCATGGGTGGCGCACCGAGCCACCCCGAGCTGCTCGACTATCTGGCGGCGTGGTTCAAGGACGATGCACAGGGGTCGTTCAAGAAGCTGCACCGGCTACTGGTGACAAGCCAAGCCTACAAGCAGAGCTCAGCCAGCCGCCCCGAGGCAACCAAACACGACTCCGACAACCGGCTACTCTGGCGAGCCAATCGCCTCCGTTTAGATGCCGATCAGTACCGGGACGCCACGCTCCAGACCGCCGGGCGGCTCGACTTCACCATGGGCGGACCGGGCGTGAATCATTTCAAGCAAGGCCCCGGGCCGCAGATGACGCCCGCCCTAGACTACGCCGCGTTCGACTGGGAGAGCCCCGCCGCCAACCGGCGCTCGGTCTACCGCACGGTCTGGCGCTCCATTCCTGACCCCTTCATGGACTCGCTGGACTTCCCCGACCTGACCCTGCTCTCCCCCACCCGGGGCACGAGCGTGTCGGCCCTGCAGGCCCTGACGCTCTACAACAACAACTTCGTGCTCTCGTGCGCCCAGTCCTTGGCGAAGCGTGTCGTGGCTGAGGGTGGCACTGCTGAGCGCCAGATCGAGCGGGCGGCGACTCTGGCGTGGGGCCGAGCCCTCACCGACAAAGAGCGGAAAGTGCTACAAACCATGGCGAGTTCCCATGGGCTTGAGGCGGCTTGCCGCGTTATCCTGAACGCGAATGCGTTTCTTTTTATAGACTGATAGGTGCGATAGATGAACGATGATCACTGGGGTTTCCCCACCAACCGGCGGGAGTTCTTAACTGGACTCGGTGGGGGCTTCGCAGGCCTCGCACTGACCAGCCTGCTGGCCAAGGACAGCCAAGCGACGCCGACGGATCCAGCGGGGCAGGGCTCGCTGCACCTGCAGCACCATCCACCTAAAGTGAAGCGGATCATCCAGCTGTTCATGAACGGCGGCGCAAGCCCGATGGATCTCTTCGACTACAAGCCCGCGCTGATCAAGTACCACGGCCAAAAGCTGCCGGATCACATCCGGCCCGAGGGGTTGGCCAGTGCCCCGGGTCTATGTCTCAAGAGCCCATTCACGTTTAAGCAGTACGGTCAGTCGGGACGCTGGGTCAGTGAGGTGTTCCCCGAGCAAGCAAAACTCGTGGACGAAATGGCGTTCTTCATGGCGATGGCCAGTAAGTCCAGTGTCCATGGGCCAGCCTCGTACATGATGAACACAGGCTTCATCCAGCCAGGATTTCCGTCGATGGGGGCATGGATCTCGTACGCGATCGGGAACCTGCGCGACAACTTGCCCACTTTTGTGGTGCTCCCGGATGCGCGCGGCCTGCCGTACAACCAGCGGGGGAACTTCAGCAGCGGGTTCCTGCCGGTGGTGCACCAGGGGACAATGATCAACGGCACGGGGCCAGGCGCAGTCTCTGACCTCTTCGCTGGTAGCCGCTACAAGTTCGCCAACCCCGCCTCCGACAAGGCAGGTCTGGACGCCTTGAGCCAGCTGAACAAAGCGCATGCGGCGTCCCATCCCGGCGACTCCCGTTTGGATGCCCGCATCGCCAGCTACGAGCTAGCGGCCCGGATGCAGCTGAGCGCACCAGAGGCATTCGATCTCTCACGCGAGTCGCAGGCGCTGAAAGACTCATATGGAATCGGGGCGCAGCCCACCGACGACTTCGGCAAGCGCTGCCTACTCGCCGCGCGGCTGGCGGAGCGGGGCGTGCGCTTTGTCCAGGTGTGGAGTGGCCCACAGGGCGCGGTGAACAACTGGGACAATCACGGGAGTATCAAGAAGGAGCTGGTGCCGATGGCGGCGCAGGTGGACAAGCCGATCGCGGCGCTGCTGCGCGACCTTAAGGCCCGCGGGCTTGACAAGGACACGCTGGTGATCTGGACCACGGAGTTTGGCCGCACCCCCACCGCGCAGAGCGGCGACGGCCGCGACCACAACGGCGGAACCTTCGTGAGCTGGCTCTGGGGCGCAGGCGTCAAGCCGGGCGTCGCGTATGGTGAGAGCGATGAGCTGGCGTTCAAGACCGCTGTGAACACGACCTACTCCTACGACTTCCACGCGACCGTGCTACACCTGCTGGGCATTGACCACACCAAGCTGACCTGGCGTCAGAACGGCATTGATCGCCGCCTCACCGATGTGCACGGGCACGTGGTGAAAGAAGTTCTCGCTTAGCCGCGCATGTCTCTATTAGCCGCGCATGTCCATGCCGCCATCTACCGTGAGGGTCATGCCGGTAACAAACTTCGCTAGGTCGGAGAGTAGAAAGACCGTAGGCCCGGCGATATCGTCGGGCTGACCGATCCGGCCCAGGACGAACTTCTTGCCCTCACTCTCACGGCCCAGCGCGTCCAGCGACGGTGCGGCCATGTCGGTGTCCGTCCAGGCGGGCGCGATGCAGTTGACACGAATTTGATCCACTCCCAGCTCTTTTGCCATCGAGCGCATGAAGAGAATCTGTGCGCCCTTGCTGGTGGCGTAGGCCGAAAAAATATCGCTGCCGCGCTGGCCCGCCGTGCTGGTGTAGATCACAATGCTTCCGCCATTTTGCTCGCGCAGATGGGGAACGGCGGCTTTTACGGTCAGAAATGTTCCCGCAAGGTTGATCTCCATCGTTCGGTTCCAAAACGCCAGATCCATCTCCTCCAAGCTTGCACCCTCGAAGATTCCGGCAGAGACCACCACGCCGGTCAGTGGCCCGAGTGTCGCCACAGCAGCATCAATGGCTCTCTCTGCCGCGCCCTCTTGCGCGACATCCGCCTGGAACGCCGCTGCCCGTCCGCCTGCCGCCACAATCGCATCCACGGTCGCGTGGGCCGCCGCCGAATTGCGCAGATAGTTCACCGAGACCGCCGCACCCGCCTTGGCCGCCATAATCGCGGCTGCCCGCCCAATCCCGCGCGAGCCACCCGCGATAAAGACATGTTGGTTTGAAAGATCAATCATATAAAGTATTCTACCCAGCAAAGCCGCCCATTCTAGCAGACTGGCAATCAGTCAATGATGCAAAAAGAAAATTGACATGTCACTCAAAACATAATATACTCTAACTGAGCATATTGAGAGGCCCCTCCGACATTGAGAGGCCCCTCCGACATTGAGAGGCTTTTGCATGACATCTAGGGTAGAAAAAGCGTTCGTCGATAATATTTCGAAGTTTATCTTGGTAGTTGGCCTTAGTCTAATACCAAATTTGGCTTTTGCAGGTGAGTGGGAAGTCGTTTACTCCCGTGGGACTATCACTTCAACAGGTCCAACAGGAACTACAACTTCGCAAACAATGCCAGGGGGAGGATATGTTGCAACAGGGTCGCAGCCTGGTGGTCCAGTCATGTCAGTATCTATATCCGGCCCTATAACAGCTACGTTTACTTGGAAGCGTAGGGTCATCTATGGGCCGGGTTATCCAATGACAGATCCTAATGATAATCCGCCATCACAAATAACAATTCGAGATGCAGGAAACGTAAGTAGTTTTGGTATTGGTTGTACTGCCTCCACTGGATTTGCGAATAACACTGTTAGTGGTGGTCAGACAGTCGTTAATGGTGCCTCATTTGGGATGTGGGCAGAAGGAAGTCGCTTAACCTCAATTGATAATCCAGCAGACAGCTTCGAAATTTCTTCCCCAAGTCTGAATGCGAGCACTTCGAGTAATCACCAATATGGTGGTGGGTATAGTGTTGGACTAGGTTATAGCGCTTCAATAGTGAAAGTATCTGTGAGTCGCGATGGGGCAGAAGGCGATACGGATTATGCAGGTGCTATTCATGGACATACAACGTATTCATTCTACCATACTACTGCTGGGCATAGTAATTTTCCTGATAACACTTCTTCCGTTGTCAACTGGCAAGAGTTTTCTGGAGATTGGGGAAATATTGCTTGGGGGCCGCTAACTACCGCTTCATGGTCTCCCTCATATAGTGGAGCAACTTCGCATTGGAATAAATGGTCTATGCCTTTCGGTAATCAAAATATGTATAATGGCGAATGGAAGGGGACTACAGGGGAAAGTACATACGCATTGACATATATGGTGACTGATCCTAATCAAGGAAGTGCAACTGCCAAATATATTATGCATGTACATGATACCTTAGAAAAAGTAACAGAGTTTTGGGATGATAATGCAGAAAGAAATGCTCACGCGAGCGGATCAGCTGAAGTAAAAAATATATCATATACTGATCCCTTGGATGCTGACGGGGCATCTATTGAGCATGCATATAGTCATGGCATTACTGTTGAGTTAGGTTTTAATTTCGATGTCTGTAAGTGGATATTAGATTCCATAGGCGTATCAGTTGGTTATACATACTCAATCCAGCATAATTCTGTGCAACAGTGTCCTGGCATTACACTTCCTCCTCGAACATACACTTATGGCGTTATTTACAATACTTATAGAGAGCATTATGGGACTAATAATCGTTGGTCACCAAATGGACATAAAAATGTAGAGCAATTTTCATTTTTTATGCCAAGACCTCCGGGTGAAGGCATCAGAATGCATGCCCCTATTCCACTTAGCGGCAGTGGAGTTCCGCCGCCACCGCCGGGTAACGGCAATAGTGGCTCTGGCAGTCCTGGAGGTCACTAGCGTTCGAGTTCAAATATTGATAGAGGTAATAATTCTAGAATTATTACCTCCGTAATAAAGGAAATGTGAAAATGGATCCACGAAGAATACCAATCCGAAAAAGTGCGTATGCAGAATTGTTTAATACTATTTCTAGTCGTAAAGAACATTTTTTATTCATGTCAAGAATGAGTATATCTTCACTAAAAACAGAATGTTTTCATCTATATGAAAAATCAGACAAGATTAAAGTTGATAATGATTCAGATAAAAAAATACTAAGAGCAATGAGTGCGATTACATTAAGATCTTCCCTGATTAGTGGCAATAACAATGTTTTATCTGATGCTAAAAATAGCAATTTTTCTAAATTACAAAAACAACAGAGCTATTTATATGATCTAATATATGATGATCTTAATTTTAGTATTCGTAAATATCCCAAAAACAATATAGCGCTAAATACCCTTGGTTCTTTTGAATTTTGGGAAGGCATTAATCAGATTCGTGGCTTATCTATGATGGAAAAATCTATTGAGATAGATGATAAAGATGCTCGATCATATCGCCTTCTTGGAGATGCTTATGGTTTTTGGGGAAGGAAACACTTTGACCCTAAAAAAGGTGAGAAATTTCTTCTGAAGGCTATAGAAATAGATAAAAATTATGCAGCTCCACACGGAACTTTAGTTGATATGTTTCTGATTCTAAAAAAATATGATAAAGCGGAAAAGCACTTGAGAGCTTTCCTGAATCTTATTCCTGCCGATCAACAAACAGCAGAATGGTGCCAAGATGCTAAGGCAGAGCTCCGAAAAAACGGGATTCGTATTTTATAACCATCCGATCGGAGCAAACTCTGGGGTATTTGCCGGAAGGCTTCGGCCTGAGAGCCAAAGCCCAACAAGACGGGGCATCCTGAGAGATGCCCCGAAGTTCCCAAGCGGATGCGGAGCAAGCTCCGGGCATGTCCCCGTAGGCGAATCATGTCCGCATTTTACCTGCTGGTGCGCGGCTTTTTTGTCGTGGTTTGCCAAACATAGAGCAGGTAGTAGCCAAAGAGTATCCAGTATGTCCACGGCGCTTTGACCAGAGCCACCAGAAGAAGATAGCCTCCCGCGCAAACCAGTCCCCACAGAATCGGCGAGCGACGTAGCCCCTGCCAGCGCAGCTCGCGCAATACGATCTCTGTCTCGCCAAACTTTTCACGAGCCGAGACCAGCGCCTGGTCGGGCGTCTCGCCTAGTTCAAGATAGGCTTGCATACGCTACGAGAAGTGCGCCTCAAGCTCGGCCTGGTCTTCGTCAAATCGCTGGTTCTGCATCGTGTCCTCCAAGGTTTCCTAAGATGCGCTCGACATTCTTGGCGTAGCTGCGCCAGAGCGTGGCGCGGCGTCTGGCTTCGAGCTTGCCTTCGTCGGTGAGGCGGTAGGTTTTGCGGGGCGGGCCGCCGCTCTCCGAGCGGGGCTGCCACTCACCGACAATCAGGCCGTCGTCTTCTAAAGCGCGCAGCGCAGGGTAGAGCGCGCCATCGCGCAGAACCAAACCACCTTCGCAGCGCTTGTCGATCTCGCGGGCGATGGCGTAGCCATGCGCCGGGCCGCTCTCTAAGATTGCGAGGACGAAGATCGGTATGTCGTTGCGTGGAAGTTCTTTGGCCATTTCAAGTTACTCTAGAAAGTATTGGGCAACTACCCCTAAAGCTTTATACCCTGAAATAAGAATAGCATCAGGCGTTATACTGCACACAAATGCGTAGGCCTGCCAGCAAAAAGAAGCCCGTCGTCAAAAAGAAGGTTAGTAAAGCTCTCCCGCCCCTCCATGGCGTGATCGTGATTATCGACCCTGGTCATGGCGGCACCGATCCAGGGGCCAGTGTGGGGGGAGTTACCGAGGCAATGCTAACTTATCGCATGGCGGCGACGCTTGCTGAAGTGGTTAAGAAGCTCGGGGCCGAGGTGCACTTTACCGTCCGAAGCGCGGCACTGCGCCGAAAGCCCATCGAGCCTCCCAAGCTCTCTCAGCCAGAGGGAAAAAAGACTTTGAAGGAGCTTTCTCGCGCCCCGGAGCCACCGCTACTGGCACCGCGTGATGCCGTGCTCGCCAGTGGCCGCCGCCTCGACATGGGCAACGATGTCCCCGAGTTTCTCCATGCCCGTGCGGAGATCGGAGCGCGGTTCTGGAAGCGCCGCAAGCCCCACGTGGTCTTTCTCTCGCTCCACTTTGATGTCTCCAAAGGCTCCCCCAGCGACCACGGCGGCTTTACGATGTGGGACATTCGTGAGGACCACCCGCCGATGCTCGTGCGAGAGATCACGCGGCGTTTTGGAGAAGCAGGGCTCTGTGGCAACCGCCACAAGCAGCCACGCCCCAACGATCTCGGGGTCACCAACCCAGAGTTCAACCCCGTGCCCCAGAAAACCTTAGTTGAGCTCGCCACCCTCACCAACGCTGCCGACCACAAAAACGCCCTCGATCCCCGCTGGCGCTGGCGCGTCGCCCGGATTTTAGCCGCCTCGATTGTCGCTTGCAAAAAAGCGAAGGTAATCTGACGGGGTATACTTTGCCTTGTGCCCAGCGAAAACGATGACTCAGACGGCTCGATAGTCCGACTTCTCGACGACAACACAGCTAACCAGATTGCGGCGGGTGAGGTGGTTGAGCGGCCTTCGTCGGTGGTCAAGGAGCTGGTCGAAAATAGCCTCGACGCAGGAGCTACGCGCATCGAGGTGGAGCTTTTCGAGGGCGGTAAGCAGAAGATCGTGATCCGTGACAATGGGGCGGGGATGAGCCGAACCGATGCGATTCTCGCGCTCCAGCGCCACGCCACCAGCAAGATCCGTAGCGCCGATGATCTTTTCTCCATCCACACCCTCGGCTTTCGCGGTGAGGCCCTGCCCTCGATCGCGTCGGTGTCGGACTTTCGAATCTTAACCAAGCGCCCACAAGACGAGACAGGCACGGAGCTGATCGTGCGATCAGGTGACTTAGCCGAGGTGCGCGATGCTGCCGCGCCCGATGGCACGCAGATTACGGTGGAGAACCTATTTTTCTGCGTCCCCGCACGCCTGAAGTTCCTGAAGACCACCCAGACCGAGCTGAATCATGCCACCGACTTTCTGCACCGGCTCATTCTCGCCTACCACACGATTGGCTTTCGGCTCACCCACGACAGTCACGAGCTGATCTCCTATCCCGGCTCCTCCGACCCACGCCAGGCACTCGCCGCTGTCTATGGCCGCGACGTGGCCCGCGAGATGGTGCCACTTCTCTACGAGTCGCCCGGCTTAACGATTCGAGGCTCAGTGAGCAAGCCCAGTGTCAGTAAAGCCACCCGCAGCGCCCAGGCGTTTTTTGTCAATGGCCGCCACGTGCGTAGCCGCACGGTGCAGCACGCCTTCGATGCCGCCTTCTCGCGCCTGATGACCACCGAGCGTCACCCCGTAGTCGCGCTATTTGTGGAGATTGCGCCGGAGCTTGTAGACGTCACTGTCCATCCCGCCAAGACAGAAGTGCGCTTCACCCGCGACGGCGAAGTCTACGCTGCCATCAGCCGTGCGGTAGAGAACGCTCTGCTCACGGGCGGCCTAGTTCCTGAGGTCACTGTCCAAGCCTCGCTCCCCGAGCTCGCAACGCCCACGACTCTCGCCATGCCCGGTATGGGTGAGCGCGGCAGCGACCGCCTCGCGCCGCCACTGCGCACCAGTCTCTCAAACTACGTGAACTTAGACTCTGCGAGCCCAAACCCACCCTCCCTGGTTGAGGGAGGGTCGGCGGAGGGAGGAACGAGCGAAGCCGGGGTGGGTTCAGAAGCTCAGGGTAGCGAGGAACGAGCCGGGGGAGGGGAAACAACGCCCTACATCGGCTTCGATGGCTATAAAATCGGGCGGTTGAGAGTTTTGGGCCAGTCGCGCAATACCTATATTGTGGCCGAGACCGACGATGCCCTGCTCCTGATCGACCAGCACATCGCCCATGAGCGCGTGCTCTACGAGCAGATGATGAACGGCGCAACCGAGAGCCAGAGCGCGTGGGGTGTGGTGACGCAGCACCTTGCGGTTCCGCAGACCCTGGAGCTCTCTGCCTCGGATGCCCGCGTCGTACAGGAGCGACTCGGGGCGCTGGAAAAATCGGGGTTTGTGCTGGAGCACTTTGGCGGCGACACGTTTGTGGTGCGGGCTGTCCCGTCGCGGGTGGCGGATAAAGCGTATCTTGAGATTCTCAAAGAAATCATCGAGGAGTTAACCTATAGTAGCGTGGCGCGACGCTTGCTGGTGCCCCATGAGTCGGCAATTATCATGGCATCGTGTAAAATGGCAGTCAAGAAGGGCGACCCGCTCACGATGGACGAGATGACGCGCCTCTTGGCAGACCTGGCCCAGATGCGCAATCCCTTCACGTGTCCTCATGGACGTCCGATTTTGCTGGCTCTCTCCCACCACGAGATGGACCGCAAGTTTCACCGGACTGGCCCCCACTAAAAATTTTGCTTATGAAACGTCTTGCACTTACTCTTGCCGCCTGTTTTGGCGCACTTCCTCTTACTGCCCATGCCCAGCCTGCCTGGTCGCCTCGTGTTCAAGTTCAGGGCATGGAGCTACGCGTCAATGATGTGCTGGTGCTACGAACACGGAGCGCTGTCGGGGGGATTGCCCCTGCGGAGCGCGCACAGCTCAGTGCGGAGCGGCTACGTGAGCTGACAGTGTCGGAGGCGGGGCTTGAGCCGCGCGAGGTGCGTGTGGATGTGGAGACAGAAACCCGCTACCGCACCGAGACCCGAACTATCACGAAGATGATCGAGAAGACAGTGACGCGCCGTATCAGAAAAAAACGCCGCAAAGTCAAAGTCTCTGTGCCGGTTAAGACAAAACAAACCGTCCAAGTTTCCTACACCGTTGAGACAGAGGCGCGCCTGATTGCCAAAGGGAAAGTACTAGCAACGGCGACGGCGACGGAAGCAAAAGCTTCGAGCCTAGGCAAGCCCTCTAGCCTCGCGGAGAGCTGGGCATCGTCGCTGAGGCGTGCTCTGGCGATCCCCGGAATCTCGCTTAGTGATACCGGCCAAGTGGTTCCCTGGATGGAGAAGCGCACCCTGAAGTTCTCGGGAGCGGCTCGTGGCCCCGTGACCATCCAGCGCCAGAGCGGGCCGGGGAGCCCTGTCGAGGTAACCGTAGACCTTGCGACCAGCACGATCACGCTCTTAGGGAAGTCTATTGGACGTGATATCGTGGTGGTCTCGCGTGAAGGAGCCAGTGACAAGCTCACGGTGGCAGTGCAGCCCTATGCCGCCATGCTCCTCGCGCCACAGCCGGTGATGCTCACCGGCTCTGGAGTGGAGGGAGAGAAAGTCTCGCGGCTTGTGCTTGCCAGTGCGCGTGCCTCGGTGCAGCCGCTCAAGGGAGCCAGCTTCACGATTGAAACAGAGCCCACGGCCGTGCCACCGCCCGCTCAGGGCAAGTCGCTGACCGTCCCAATTGCGATTACGGCAAGTGGTCCGGACATGCTTCCTTTGCGCCAGACACTAAAAGTACCCGTGATTTCCCGCAGTCTTCCCAAGGCGGAGACCAATGCCCTGCTTTTCTCCAACAACCCAGAGCGCATCAAGGAGCCGCAGACTCTCTTTGTGACGCGGCTTAGCATGGGGACGGCCCGTCTGCTCTACCATCATCTTAATAATACGGGGCAGAACCTCTGGTTTGTGGCGGAGCTGGTCAACGACAGCGACACCCCAACACGAGTCCAGGTTCTAGGCGGCGATGCGGG
>NZ_CBAYMC010000126.1:0-12760 GCF_964826245.1 Armatimonas sp.
ATTGGGCGTCTCGACGGAAGCAAAGCTTTTAGAGAGTGGCCCGTTGCCCTCGTGGACACCTGCCGGAAAGGCGATCAGGGGGTGGTTAAACGCCGCGCCCATTCGCGTCAAGTCCGACGCGTCTACTGCCGTGTCATGAAAGACCATGGCGTAGCGAATTGTGTGCTTGCAGACCTCGGGAGCGTGATCGGGGTCAAACGACGAGCGAATCACGCGCATCGCCAGATTCCCGCCCTCGACCATAAAGCCGTACTTGCTGTCATTGAGGAGCGTAAAGCCGCCGGAGTCCAGCGGGACATGGGTGTAGCGCAAGCCGGGCACTTCTTCGCCGTCACTGTCCTCTCGCACGACACTGCCAAACGGGGTCTCAACGCGAATCGGGAGCCCTTCGTAGCCATCAAAGGGAAAGTGGACACGCAGGCCCGGAATCCCCCGCTCAGAATCACCGATCTCGCGCCAGTCAATCTCCGCCGTGACATCCACACGCGGTGCAAAGCCATGAACTAAGTACTGCACCTTGATCGTGCTCTTGGTGCCGGGCACTTTCAGGCTCTGGTGCACGACATAGGCCATGCTACTCCCGCTCGGGTAGCTCGTTCCCCGGTTTCGCGCAACCCCATGAACATGGTGCCCACTCACCGCCACACTCTGCGACTCCAGCGCACCGCCCAGCACCCAGGCCGTCATTCCACGGGGTTGCTCTTTGGTGAGTTCCCACTCGCCCAGGCTCTCAAAGTCGCCTTCGAGAAACGTGATCCCGCTCTCCTGATGGTGCACCTCCACCAGCCCGCCTTTGTAGCGGTCGAAGCGCAGCATTCCAAAAGGCGTCTCAAAGACATCGCGCGGCAGGGCCTTGACCTGCGGCACCTCAACCGTGGCCCTGCCCTCACAGAGCGCGTAGGTCTTATAACCCAGCGCGGGGACACTCTGGGCGAAGAAGAGCACGTCTATGTAGCTGTGTCCCCAGTCATCGCCACGAGTTAGGAAGAACGTCGGGTGGTTGTCGCCGTGCTCGTCTCTAGCGACGATGCGCCCCGGCTCAAAGCTCGTGTCGTAGAGGCGCACGGTGACGGCCTCGGTACGTGGCCAGGCGCAGGGGTTGTAAACAACATAGGGCCGGACGCTCCCTCCCCCCGCCGACTTGGAGATCCCCGACTCCATCGCCCCGATCCCCGCGCCTGCACCGCTAGCAAAGGGATGCCCTCCTCGTTTCCCTCCTCCCCAGCCCCGGGTACCCTCTGGGTGCCAACCCTGGGAGGAGGGTTGAGAGGAGGGAGATTCCGTCCCCGCTGGCTCCCCTTCCTCCCACGGCTCTTGGGAGGAAGGGGCTGGGGGTAGGAGGGCCGCCGTGTTCAGCCCACTCACCAGTGCTTTCCCGGCCTCGCGCTTGATGGCTCCTGTCATTGCCCCGGTCTCTTGAAAGAGCGCCATCGCGTGCTCGCGGGTCTGGCGGACACCGGAGCCGGGGAGAATATCGTGGAACTGATTAAAGAGAATATTGATCCAGGCTTCCCGCAAGAGCGCACGGGAGTCGCGGCCCGTGATCGCAGCGAGCGTCTCGGCCTCGACACAGTAGTTCTCACCGAAGCGATTGGCCTGCGTGATGAGTGTCTGAGTGGTGTAGCAGCCGGTGAACTCGTAGTTCAGCTCGTGGTCGAGAACGGGCAGGTGTGAGAGATCGCCCGCCGCCACTTTCTCGTACCAGCCCTTCGCGGTGCCAAACGTGACGCTCGGGTAGATCGGCCAAGTTACTGTCTCTTGCAGATACTCAATCTCCACACGGGTTGGCCCGCCGCCATGATTCCCGATACCGTAGACATTGAGCCAGTCCGTAAGCTGCGTGTCCGTGAAGAACTCCACGGCAGGTAGTGCGATATTGTCGCCGATATTGACATAGGAGTTGTACCAGGTGGACTCTTTATTGACCAGCACGCGGCTCCCGTCGGGGCCTTGCCACCAAAAGAGCTTGGGACGCGGAAACTCTCCCGTCACGGCATGGTCGAAGCCGCCGCCGAGGCGGCAGGCATAGTAGAACTTCACCCCACCTTGCGCCAAGATCGTCGGGATCGTGTTGGCATGCCCAAACGTATCCGGCTCCCAGTCCAGCGGCAGCTCAGCGGCGTCCAGCCCGAACTTTTCTTTCGTGTACTGCCGCGTGTAGAGCAGGTGCCGGGCAATAGACTCGCCGCTTGCTAGGTTTTTATCGCCCTCAACCCAGTGCACCGCCGTCACTTCCCAGCGCCCCTCGGCGATGCGTGCCTTGATCTCTTCAAACAGCTCGGGGTGGTACTTCTCCATCAGGGCATAGACCGATGCCTGGGACTGGGAGTAGGTCAGTGCGGGGTACTCACGCATCAGCTGGAGCACGGACTGGAACGTGTCGTGGGTTGTGGCGACGGTCTCTTGCCACGACCACATCCAGTTCATGTCAATATGCCCATGCCCGACGCAGTGGATCGTGTAGGCCTTGGCGGCCGCCCCAATCGGTGCCAGAATCGCCTCTGCTTCTGCGACCGCGGCGGCCACATCGCCCGCGCAGCCATCCATAACTGCTGTCGCGTGCTCAATGAGCGCGGGCCACGCCGCATCTCCCCCTAAAGTTGCAAAAGAGCGGGCGAAGTCCAGCTCACAGGAGATGCGGCGCAAAAGCTTCTTTGCCACTTCCGCAGGCTGCGCCACAATGCGCACAAGACGAGGTGAGGTCATCGGGTTCATAGGCCTACCGTTCGGCACAGCCCCCGCTTCGTCCTCCTCAGGAGCCAACGGCTAGGGGAAGTTTTTCTTGCTTAAGACGAGAGCGGTGCTCAAATTCCTCAATGTCCTCTTCAATATTGAAAATGGTCGCCTGAGTCGCCCAGCGACAGTGCTTTTCCCAAGGATCGTCTGTCGGTGGCAACGACGCAAGATAGTCCTTTAGCCGTCTCGCCCGAGCAAGTTCCTGATCTCGTTCTGCTTGTGTTTCAATAGTCATGATCCAATCTCCAAAACGACAATTCCTTTTGGCAACCCATCGCGAGTACTCTGAAAAAACCAACGATAGTACACTGGCTGACCGTGCTCCGTAGTATCCGCAATACCCTGCGCAGGGTACAACTCACCCCCAAAATCGCGTTTCTGTTCACGCCTTTGCAAACGGAACATCAGATAGAACCTCTCGTCCAGCATTGTCAAGTCACAAATGTCATAGCAGCCATCAAAATCTCCCGGCTCGGGCTTGCTGCTCACAAAGCTTCCATCCAACCAGACTCTCGGACAGTTGGCCGCCCGTAGTAAAATTATGGCTCGCTCCAACCCCAGCAATAGTCGCTCGCGGGTTGGGTTTCCCCCAAAGCGTTCACGCACTTCTTCCCAGGTTGCAAGGTGCTCGCCAGGAGGCAGGAAGCCTCGTTCATCAAAGTTGGGCAACATATACGATTGCTGGCATTTTATCCGATAGCCGGGATTGTGCGCTACAATGTCCTCCGTGTTGACAAATTTCTGGGCGCAGAAGCGTCTTATTGGGATGGTGCATCTGGGGCCACTGCCGGGGAGCCCACGCGATGCGGGCGACTTTGCGGGGGTGCTCGCGCGGGCCGAGGCCGATGCTAAAGCGCTGGTTGCGGGCGGCGTGGATGCGATCATGGTAGAGAACTTCTTCGATGCCCCGTTTGCCAAAGATAGCGTGCCGCCCCATACGCTCGCCGCGCTTACTCGTGCGGCTTTGGTGGTGCGTGACGCCGCGCCGGAGCTACCACTGGGGATCAACTGCCTGCGCAACGATGCCAAAGGGGCGCTGGCGATTGCCCATATTGTGGGAGCGCAGTTTGTGCGCGTGAATGTCTGGGTGGGCGCAGCGGTGACCGATCAGGGCATTATCGAGGGCGCGGCGCGAGAGGGAATTCTCTACCGGAAGCTGCTTGGGGCAGAGCACATCCAGATCTTCACGGATGTCTTTGTGAAACACGCGGCGCAGCTTGGAGATGGAACACAGACCATCCAAGATGCCGCCAAAGACGCCGTGCTGCGTGGCATGGCAGATGCCCTGATCGTCAGCGGCAGCGCCACGGGCAGCGGCACCAGCCCCGCCGATGTCACCGCCGTCGCGCAAGCCGTTCCTGGCACGCCCGTCTTGATCGGGAGTGGCTTCGGGCTCACTACCGCCCGTGAGCTTCTGGATGCGGGTGCCGCGGGCGCGATTGTGGGCAGCAGCCTGAAAGTAAGCACTGTGGACTCCCCGGTAGACCCCGAGAAAGTCCGTGCACTAAGAGCAATCATGGGCTAGTTTTTCACCAGGCTCTGCTCAAAGAGGCTGAGCGTCGCAACAGTGCCATCGGCTTTGAGCGTGAAGACGATGTCTAAGCTAGCAAAGCCGGGCTGCTCGGTGTCGGTGATAAACGTGTCGTGGTGCCAGTGCTTGAGCGGCGCGTCGAAGGCTTCCCAGGTGAGATAGAGCTTGCCCGATTCTTCGCGCACCGTGGCGGTGCCGTAGCCAGGGTCGTGGTAGGTTCCGATGTAGCTGGTAAGCGGCAGCGACGGCTTGGTGTTCTTGTGGCGCTTCTGCGCTTTTGCCTTCTTGTCCGCCCGTGCTTTCTCCGTGTCTTTATGAAGCTGTTTCTGGAAGACTTGGTGCCAGTTTTTCCCGCCCTTCACCCCGAGTAGCAGATCGAGCAGGCTGTTGCGGACGATCTCGGGGAGGTAGCTGGCCATGTTCACCAGCACCACAAACGCCACTCCGGCGCGGGGGCAGACCACCAAGTGGCTGCGGAAGCCATCAATCGCGCCGCCGTGGGAGAGCACCAGGTTCCCCTGCCAGTCGTAGCGGCTCCAGCCTAGCGCGTAGGTCTGGTGCATCCGGTCGGGGTAGAGCTCGCGGGTGAGGTCGTCAAACGGGACAATCATCTGCGGTGTGTGGGTCTCGGTGAGGCTTTTCGCGCTGACGGGCGTGCCCTCGCCGCCACCAGAGAGCTGGAACGTCAGCCAGCCCAAGAGCTCACTCACACTGGCATTGATGCAGCCTGCCGGACCAACATTGAAGAAGTCCAGTGGCGCATCTAAGGCGGTGACTTTCCCTTTCTTCTTCTGATGCGGCCACGCGTGATTCTCCGTGGTGACCAGCCCCGGCCCAGAAAACGTCACCGAGTGCAGCCCCAGCGGCTCCAGTAAGCGTGCCTTCAAGAACTCTTCGTAGGCCATTCCTGATGCAGCAGCCACGGCCTCCCCTGCCGCCGAAAAACAGAGATTGCTGTACTGATAGAGCCCTCGATAGCTCACCGTCGGCTTTAGAAACGCCATCCGCGCCAGTATCTCCTCGCGCTTAAGCTCCGTTCGGTACCAGAGCGAGTCGTGGCGCGGCAGGCCGGTGCGGTGGCAGAGAAGATCACGTAGGGTCACGTTGGCATCGGCGGCGGGATCGAGCAGGCGGAAGTCGGGCAGGTGCTTGCGCACGGGATCGTCCCAGCTTAGCTTGCCATCATCCACCAGACAGGCGCAGGCAGTCGCGGTGAATGCCTTGCTCACACTCGCAATCGGAAAGAGCGTCTCCGGCGTGACAGCATCGTCGCTGCCCAGCCGCTTGATTCCATAGCCTTGGATATAGCTCCCCTCAGGGGTCACCACCGCCACTGCCGCACCGGGAGCCCTCGTCACCCGCAGCGCCCGCTGGACAAGCGCATCAATCTTACTCGACTTTGGCACGTTCATGGGCGCATTGTACGGGATTTAGGGGGTGACAAGCACTGTGTCTCCCACGCGGACGCCTGATTTTATCGCCGTGAACTGCTCGTCGGTGATCCCCACTTCCACGGGAACTTCCTCCCACTTTCCACGGCGCATCACTTTCACCACGGGCAGACCTTTGCTGTTGATATCCACCGCCGCACTGGGAACGGCAAGAACATTTTTTGTTTTCTGCCCGGTCTTTACCATCACATGCGGCACCATGCCCGGCTTGACCTGCGCCTTGGTGTTCTTAAACTCGATCAGGACAACCAGTCCTTTGTTGTTTGGCAGTGTCGTGAGCCGGTTGACCACTCCCTCAAAGGTGACACTGGGAAGCTTGTCAAAGGTGAATGACCATCGCCACTATCGCGGCTCTGTCCTCCCCGACTTCTTATGCGACATCCACATCGGCTTGGAACTGCTTCTTGGCACCTCCGTAGTCGGCGTCGGTCTGCTGGAGCGCGAGCTTGGTCTGCTCGTGGTAGGCTTCGGCAGTGGGCAAAGAAAGCTCCAGAAGCGTGTCACCCTGCTCCACGGCGGCCCCGAGCGTCGTGTTCACCTTGCTGATCGGCGCGCGTTAGTTGGTGGGTGCGGGGGCGGCGGGATTCAGCGGTGCCAGCGAGCGTGCACAGCCCACCACAAGGGTGAGCATCCCAATCAAGGGCAGCAGGCAAACCACGGGACGATAGTTCGGGGTAATCGTTTTGTTCATGGAGCCTCCTATGCACACACATGCCCCAAAGGTTCCCTCACAAAACGAAAAGCGCCCCAAGAACGCGCCTAACACAATGTGCTCGACGCGTCCTTGGAACGCTTTTGACAACCAGCCGGGGATTTTTCAATCCCCAGTGTTTTAGAACCCGCCCATGCCACCCATGCCAGGCATTCCGCCACCACCGCCGCCGCCACCCGGTGCGGGTGCAGCCTTCTCGGGGCGCTCGGCGATCAGACACTCGGTGGTGAGGACGAGGCCAGCGATCGAGGAGGCGTTCTGTAGAGCAGAGCGCGTTACCTTGGTCGGGTCTACCACACCTGCGGCGAGCAGGTCTTCGTAGGAGTCGGTAGCGGCGTTGTAGCCCATACCGGTCTCACGAATCTGGTTCACCACGACGGAGCCCTCTTTACCACCATTTTCGGCGATCTGGCGAGCCGGAGCCTCCAGTGCCTTCTTGATGATCAGAGCGCCGATCTTCTCGTCGCCTGCATAGTCGTCCAGGTTGATCGCGTCAGCGGCGATTACCAGAGCGTGGCCACCACCGGCGACGATACCCTCTTCTACCGCAGCGCGGGTAGCGGAGAGTGCGTCCTCGATGCGGAGCTTCTTCTCTTTCAGCTCCACTTCCGTGGCCGCGCCGACCTTGATCACCGCAACGCCGCCCGCCAGCTTGGCGAGGCGCTCTTGCAGCTTCTCACGGTCGTAGTCGGAGTCGGAGTTCTCGATCTGGGACTTGAGCTGGGCAATACGGCCCTGGATCGCACCGGGAGCGCCTGCGCCCTCCACGATGGTGGTGTCTTCCTTGGTGATAACCACACGCTTGGCGCGGCCCAAGTAAGTCAGGTCCACGTTCTCCAGCTTCAGACCTAGGTCCTCGGTGATGAACTTGCCCTCGGTCAGGATCGCGAGATCCTCCATCATGGCTTTCCTACGATCGCCAAAGCCAGGAGCCTTGACCGCCACGACGTTGAGAATTCCGCGCAGCTTGTTGACCACGAGGGTCGCCAGCGCTTCACCGTCTACGTCCTCGGCGATAATCACCAGCGGCTTGCCCGTGCGAGCCACGGCCTCCAGCGGCTTGATCAGATCTTGGATGGAGCTGATTTTCTTCTCAAAGAGCAGGATATACGGCTCATCGAGCTCGGCTTCCATACGCTCAGCATCGGTGACCATGTAGGGGGAGATGTAGCCCTTGTCGAACTGCATTCCCTCTACCAAGTCCAGCTCGGTCTGGATGCCCTTGGACTCCTCGACCGTGATCACACCGTCTTTACCGACCGCGTCCATCGCCTTGGCAACCAGCGTGCCGATGGTCTTATCGTTGGCGGAGATGGTCGCGACATTGGCAATCGCGTCGTTGCCCTCAACCGCAACAGACATGGTGTGCAGGCTCGCGATTACCGCGTCCACGGCCTTGTCCATACCGCGCTTGATCAGCATCGGGTTGGAGCCCGCGGCGACATTACGAAGTCCTTCTTTGACAATGGACTGCGCCAGCACCGTGGCTGTCGTGGTACCGTCACCGGCGATATCGTTGGTCTTCGAAGCCACTTCGCGAACGAGCTGTGCGCCCATGTTCTCGAACTTGTCCTCGACCTCGATCTCTTTAGCAATCGTCACACCGTCATTGACGATGCTAGGAGAGCCGTACTTTTTCTCAAGCACGACGTTGCGGCCCTTGGGCCCCATCGTCACTCGGACGGCATCGGCGAGGGTGTTGATCCCCCGCTCTAGTGCGCGCCGTGCGGCCTCATCGTAGATAATTTCCTTGGATGCCATAATGTTAGACTAGCCCTCCACGATTCCCAGAACATCGTCCTGGCGCAGAATGATCAGCTCTTGGCCATCCACTTTAATCTCGGTGCCACTGTATTTACCGTAGACGACTTTATCGCCCACTTTAATTTCTAGTGCAGCAATGGTTCCATTGTCCAGGGTCTTGCCCGGCCCTACGGCCAGCACTTCGGCGGTCTGCGGCTTCTCTTTAGCCGTGTCGGGCAGGAGGATTCCCCCTGCAGTGGTCGTCTCAGCCTCGACAGCCTTGACAACGATCCGGTCTCCCAGCGGTTTAAGCATCTTTCTTGAACCTCAAAATCGAAATTTTTTGACAGATTAGCACTCTCATGCCGAGTCTGCCAACCAGGGTAAAGCATACCGCGTCGCGCCACAAATTTCAAGCAAGAGCACATAAAACTTACGAATTTTTCGTAGGATTGTGGCGATGTCACTATGCTGCATACTCGCAACAGTCACGACCTGCGTGTTTGGCCTGGTACAGAGCCGCATCGGCCTTCGCGACCAGCTGCACGGTAGTGATGCCCACCGTGGCCAAAGCAACCCCAATACTAAGCGTAATCTTTCGGTGAGGGAACTTGGCCTCACGAACCACCCGCACCAACCGAAGGGCACTCTCATAGGCCGACTCTGCTGGCTCCCCACGTAAAATAATCGCAAATTCTTCGCCACCATAGCGAGCCGCAGTATCGCTCTTGCGAATGCTCTCTTGCAGAAGCTGCGCGAGTTGCTGGAGAACCTCATCGCCTGCAGGGTGACCAAAGGCATCGTTGTAGCTCTTAAAGTGATCCACATCGAGTAATAACAAAGCAAGCGGCTCTCCCTCCGCGAGATACTCCGCAAGAAACTCATGAAAGGCCCGGTGGTTATAAAGCCCTGTCATGCTATCGCGCCGGGTTAGCTCCTCCAGCTCCGCGTTGCGCTCCTGCTGAGCAACAGCCTCACGCTCGGTGCGCTCTATGTCCAGACTCATCCGCAGTGCTAAGCGCTGCTGATCCGTCTCACGATCAAAGCGCTGGCGCTCAAGTCTGTAGAACTCGCGGTGGTGAAAGAGCGCACACTCGAAGTTTTGTTGCTGCTCCATTGCCTCGACCAAATACTCATGGCATGTGGTAAGTTGCAGGTTTGCCTGCATTGCCTCACCAAGCTTAAGGCAGCTTTCTAGATGACGCTGAGCCTCCTCAGGACGCTTCCAGTTCAGATAGAGATTCCCAAGCTCATTCAGAACTCGAAGCTCCATTCTCGGGTCTTGAAGGTCACGTGTCTGGGAGAGCGCCCAGAGCAGTGACCGCTCTGCGCGCGGAAACCGGCCCAGAGCACAGTAGACGATTCCATCGAGAAGGCGCACATTCAGAAGCTGCCCCGGATTTCCCAGCGCACGGGCACCCCGACGGGCCTGACGCGCAAAGACGACGGCCTTCTTAGGCTGCTCCATCAGGACATGAGTGTGAGCAATATTATAGAACGCTGACACTTCGGAGCTGAGATCCTGAACTTTCTGGGCACACACCAAGCTCTCCTGGTAGTACCGTAGTGCACCTGCGTAGTGTTTTCGATCCCCTTCGAGAGACCCCAGGTTATTGAGGCTTGTTGCCTCCCCAAAGACATCTTTTTGCGCACGGTGAATCTCGCGCGACTTGCTATGGTAGGAGAGCGCCTGGTCGTAGTTACCTAGCTCACGATAGACAACGCCTAGAACATTGTAGGCATGGGCAAGGGGCGTTTCTAGGCCTAGGCTGAGGCGTAGCGTTACCACTTCGTGGAAGTTTAAGACTGCCTCACTAAGAGCCCCTGCCATATAGAAGAGGTGGCCCTGGGTATACAAACAAGCGCTGATCAGCGCAGCATCTCCTAGAGAGCGGGCCAGCACAAGCCCTTGCTCAAGAAACGCCGCCGCTTCCTCACGCTTGCCTTGCTGAAGGTCTATGCCTCCCAGAAGCCGGAGGGCATAAACACTCCCCGAAGAGTAGTTTTCCGCTTGACAGCGGCGCAGCGCTTCCTCAGCAAGAACCCGCGCTTTCACAAGGTTCTTTCGCTCCATCTGGGTAGCTTCCGTCAGAAGAAGCTCCAGAGATTCGTTACGCTCAGGCATAGTCAACATTGTATGTAGACATTATAGGCAAAACAGCAACCAAGGTACAGACTTTATCATCTTGCCGTACAATAAAGCTCATGCGAGTGCTTTTGATTGAGGACGAACAGGCGCTGGGCCGCCTGGTTTCTCAGGGGCTAGAGCTAGCGGGCTACCAGGTGACCTGGTGCCGCGATGGTTCCGAGGGCTTTGAGAGAGCACTCGAAGGTGGCTGGGCAGTGATTTTACTCGACCTGATGCTCCCTGGCATGGACGGCTGGGGAATCTGCCGCCGCCTGAGAGATCGTCGCAAGACCACCCCAATCTTAATGCTCACCGCGCTGGATGAAGTGGAGGAGCGGGTCAAGGGTCTGAATCTGGGCGCGGATGACTACCTCCCCAAGCCCTTTGCCTTCGAGGAGCTACAAGCCCGCGTCGCCGCCCTGATCCGGCGCGAGCGGCAACAGCGCAGGCGGCATATCAAGATCGCGGACATTGAGATTGATACCGAGGCGCAGGAAGCGACGCGAGACGGCCAGCCGCTGGCACTCACCCCTCGAGAGTACGAGCTCCTCCTCACCTTGGCGAGCCGCGAGGGGCATATCATCAGCCGCGAGGCGATTCTTGCGGCTTGGGGTGATCCCGATTCTGCATCGAACACGGTGGATGTCCATGTCGCCGCCCTCCGCCGCAAGATTGACGGCGGGCGCGCCGAAGAGCACAAGCTCATCCACACCGCTCACCGACGTGGCTATAGCCTCCGAGAGCCGAGTGGGACCTCATGAAGCTCTCAGTTCGTACACGGCTGACCCTAGGTAATGTCGGGCTACTCGCCTTGGCACTGCTGGCCTTCGGAGGTGCGACCCGGTTTGTGGTGGGGCGCGTGCTCTGGGGGGGGCTGGATCAAGCTCTTGTCGCACAGGCGGAGCGCGATGCGGCTATGGGGCCAGGTAGACCAAGTGGCCCCGGCGGGCCTGATGAGGGGCCAGCCCCCCCCCCCTTTGGGAGACCACCGGGGCAAAGACGGCCCACCCCAGCGGAGCTTGGCCTTCTGCTGCACCCACGCCACTGGAACTTTGACAACGACAACGGCAGCGACAATGCGCTCTGGTCAACCGCGGGCCTGGAGTCTGCACGAGCAGGCAAGTCCACGTTTGGCGCGGGAGAGGAGCGCGGACTGGCACTTCGCACCTACACCCTGCCCATGAGAGATCGGCAGGGAGAGATTGTGGGCGCTGTCCAGACCGCGATTCCCACGGGACAGACACAAGCGACACTAGACTCGGTGACCTACAGCCTGGTT
This sequence comes from Armatimonas sp., assembly GCF_964826245.1. Taxonomy (NCBI): domain Bacteria; kingdom Bacillati; phylum Armatimonadota; class Armatimonadia; order Armatimonadales; family Armatimonadaceae; genus Armatimonas; species Armatimonas sp. Next base: position 11,581 of record NZ_CBAYMC010000126.1, read on the forward strand.
CTCTTGCTGCCGGCTCTCTGTCTGGTCGCGGGCCTAGGCGGCCTCTGGCTCACGAGTCGCGCCCTTGCTCCCATCCGGCAGCTCACTGAGGCCGCCAGCCAGATCGAGGCAGAAAAACTCTCGGAGCGCCTGCCGGAGTCCGGGGGCGGCGATGAGCTAGATCACCTGACAAAGATGCTCAACCGCTCTCTCGGTCGGCTTGACGATGCTTTTACGCGCCAGAAACAGTTCACAGCCCATGCCAGCCATGAGCTGCGCACGCCCCTTGCTACCATCAAGACAGCCCTGGGTCTGCTCCGCCACCCCGACATCCCCCCGGCCCTGCGTGACGAAGCCATTGCGAGCGCCGACGATGCCACAGACCGGGCGAACCGGCTTATTGGGGACTTGCTCTTTCTGGCCCGCTCACAAAACGGAGCACTCCCCGTCCGCCGCACTTCCCTCAAGCTTGCGGAGACACTGCGCGCTGTGGTACCCGCTCCCGCGACTCTCGAAATCTCCCCCACCCTGAGCTTTACGACAGATCGAGACTTGCTCTTGCGACTGGTGAGCAACTTGGTGAGCAACGCCCTGCGCCACACCCCACCGGAAGGGAAAGTAGCGGTTCATGCCACCCGAAACGGCGATACTCTCACCCTTACCGTCACCGATACAGGAGCAGGAATCGCCTCGGAGCATCTTGAAAAGCTCGGCCAACCCTTCTACCGCCCCGACACCGCCCGCACCCGCGATGACGGCGGAATCGGGCTAGGACTCTCCCTCTGCCATGCCATCGCCGATGCCCTCGGTGGCACCCTCACTCTCCAGAGCGAGCTTGGGAAAGGCACCACTGCCACCGTTACATTAGGCTAAAAAGTGCGCTGGAGCTGCTCGACAAGGCGTATGCCAAAAGCACGCCCTGACAGCTCATGTAGCCCACGCGCCTTTGCAAAATACTGCTGGGCCTGCGCCTTGTTGGCCTGATGGGCCGCCACCTCGCCCAGAACCATGAGCGGCCAGGCAGCAGCAGTCGGGCCATTGGATACCGACAGAAGTCGCTCACTTTCTTCCGCAAGCCTCTTCGCTTTCTCCAGTTCTTTCTTTGCCAGAGCCACTCGTGCTGTTCGTGCCAAAAACCGCCCCACCCAGAAATCTTGCTTCGCCTCTTTCCAAACACTCAAACCTTCGGTATAGAGCTTTT
>NZ_CBAYMC010000127.1:0-12757 GCF_964826245.1 Armatimonas sp.
TGATCACCAGCGACCAGCACCATTTCTCGTGCCTTGGTAGCGTGAACGCAAAGCTCCAAACTCCTGCGCTGGATCGCCTCGCCGCCGAGGGCATGCGCTTTGAGCGGGCGTACTGCAACAATCCCGTCTGCTCGCCCTCGCGCTCCACGATGATCACAGGACAGTACCCCAGCTGGCACGGCTGCTGGACAATCGGGGTCAAGCTGGGTGAGGACGTTCCGACAGTCGGGGATGTTTTTCGGGAAAACGGCTACTTCACGGCGCTCTTGGGGAAAGCCCACTTCCAGCCACTGCGCTCCGAGGAAAACCAAGTGAGCTTGGAGACGCCGGACAAGTTCCGCGATCTCACCTTCTGGCGCGGCTTCACCGGCCCCTGGTACGGCTTTGACTGGGTGCAGCTCAACCGGAATCATGGCGACGAAGCCTGGGCGGGGCAGCACTACGGGCTCTGGCTGGAGGAGAAGGGCTGTACGAACTGGGAAGACTACTTTGCCGGCGGCGGCTCGCCCAAGGAGAAACTTAATCCAAGGCAGGGCGCCTGGGACTTGCCCGAGGAGCTACACTACTCCGTCTTTGTGGCCGACAAGACCATCGAGGCGATTCATAAAGCGCAGGCCGATGACAAGCCCTTCTTCGCCTGGGCCAGCTTCGCCGACCCACACCCGCCCTATGTCGTCCCCGAGCCCTGGGCGTCGCTGTACGATCCCAACGACATGACACCGGGGACACTCACCCCCGGCGAGCACACACACAACCCGCCGCACTTTGGCGAGACCCAGAAAGCATCACCCGATTTCTCGCACTGGCAGGAGAGCGGCTACGGCAACCACGGCTTCCACTCGCACTTGACTCCTGAGGAGCAGCAAAAGAAAGACCTCGCGATCTACTATGGCATGATCAGCCTGATGGACCGCGAGATCGGGCGCATCTTAGACGAGCTGGACAGGCGCGGCCTGGCGGAGGACACGCTGGTGGTCTTCTCCACCGACCACGGGCACTTTCTCGGGCAGCACGGCCTCTGGTACAAAGGCGCGTTCCACTACGAAGACCTCTTGCGCCTCCCATTTCTCGCCCGCTGGCCCGGAAAAATCCCCGCCGGTGAAGTTTCCACCGCGCTCCAAGCCCTGATCGATCTCCCAGAGACGTTTCTCGAAGCCTGCCAGATTCCCATCCCCGGCCAGATGCAGGGCGTCAGCCAGCTTGGCGTCTGGACGGGGGCGCAAGAGTCAGTGCGAAGCTCGGTGATCACCGAGTTTCGCCACCAGCCCACCAAGCTCCACCTGCGGACGTTTATCACCGAGCGCTACAAGCTCACGCTCTACCGCGGCGAGACCTTCGGCGAGCTCTTCGACTTAGAAACCGACCCCGGCGAGCTCCACAACCGCTTCGCCGACCCAAGCTACGCCACCGTGAAAGCCCAGCTCATGGAGCAGTGGCTCCAGGCCGAGATTAGCCGTGAGCCGACCCGCTTCCCACGAATTGCGGGGGCGTAGTACAATCCAAGCATGAAGAGCCTCCTGACCCACCTTGAGTGCAGCAAGACCGGCGAGCACTACGATGCCGATGTGCCCCAAAATCTCAGCCGTGTTGGTGCCCCCCTGCTGGCACGCTATGATCTGTCGCGCGGACCACGCTCGCCACGAGAGCTGGCGCACAAGCCGGGGCTGTGGCGCTACGCAGCGCTGCTACCGGTGCGGAGCCCGGAGTTTGTGCGTGATCTAGGCGAGGGTGGAACTCCGCTCTTTCCTGCCGACCGACTCGGCGCGGCGCTAGGAATGCCAAGCTTGCTCATCAAAGAAGAGTCGGTAAACCCGACAGGCTCGTTTAAAGCACGGGGTATGGCGGTGGCAGTCGCGCGGGCGGCGGAGCTGGGTATAAAATCCCTGGCGGTTGGGTCGGCGGGGAATGCGGGAAGTGCGCTGGGAGCCTACACCGCTGCGCTGGGACTAGAGGCGCATATCGCCATGCCCAAGGACACGCCCGCCAGCATTGTCGCCGAGTGCCGCAGCTTTGGCGTTGACTTGGCACTCATTGACGGCCTCATCACCGATGCCAATGCCCATGTGCAACGCGGCATTAAAGAATTGGGCTGGTTTGACATGGCGACCCTGCGCGAGCCGTATCGCCTAGAGGGCAAGAAGACCATGGGCTATGAGCTCTTCGAGCAGCTCGACGGCCACCTGCCCGACGTCATTATCTACCCCACGGGCGGCGGGACGGGCCTCATTGGGATGTGGAAAGCCTTCGACGAGATGGAGCAGCTCGGCTGGATCGGGAGCCAGCGCCCGCGCATGATCTCGGTGCAAGCCGCCGGTTGTGCCCCGATTGTCAGAGCGTTTGAGGAAGGCACCGAGCACGCCGCGCCGTGGGAGAACGCCCATACCAGCGCCAGCGGCCTGCGGGTCCCTCGTGCCATCGCGGATTTTCTGATTCTCGATGCCGTCCGAAAGTCCGGCGGCTGTGCGCTGGCGGTCACCGAAGAGGAGATGTTTGCGGCCTGGCGGCAGTTCTGCGCCCTCACGGGCCTCTTTTGCGCCCCGGAAGGCGCTGCCACACTCGCCGCGCTCCAGAAGCTCCTGGAGACAAACCTGGTGCAGAAAGACGAGCGCGTGGTGCTCTTTAACACCGGCAGTGGGCTTAAGTATCTGGAGGCGTGGGCGCTGGCAACAGCTTGAGTGCGTAGTGGACTTGACGGGCGACTTCCTGAAACCCCAGGCTGGGATAGAGATGCTGCCCAATGGGGTTCTGCTCCAGAGTCTCGATCTTGGCGACCTCCATGCCGCGCTCCCGAAAGAACTCCAGCGCACGCTCCAGCAAGGCACGCCCGATTCCTTGGCCCTGACATGCCGGGTCTACGGCGAGATTCGGAATCCATCCGATGCCACTTGCAGGCTGAAGCCGCGTTGTGACGTAGCCGATGGGCCGGTCTGCGCTGTCCACCGCCACAAAAACACCGTCGGGCTGGAGCTCACAGTCCAGCGCAATCGCCACCAGCTTACGCGCCTCCCATCCCGACGGCCCAAACTCCCCAAGAAGCTGCTCCATGTTGCGATCTATCGAGACCGGCCCAAAGGTCAGCGCTGTGATCTCCTGCAAGCGCAGCAGATCCTCAGGCAGGTAGAGGCGAATTAGCATATCTTTGCTGCATTATACCTCTTGCAAAAACCGTGACGCTGAATCCCTGAGAACAAGTACCTCTCAAGCCAGAACCCTCGTGGTTCCAGGCACTTTTTACCTTTCTACTCCGCGCGGAGCAGGGTGCCGGTCACGGGCTAGGCGAGCTTGGCGCGGAGCTTAGCGCTGAAGAAGTCCACGAGCAAGACCGTGGTGACGATGGCAATGACGATCATCCCGATCTCGGGCCAGTTTCCTCCGAGGCGCTGGATCTGGAGCAAGGTGCCCACGCCACCGGCACCGACCAGTCCTAGCACGGAGGCTGAGCGGACATTGAGGTCAAAACGATACAGCGCAAACGAGAGAAAGTCCGGGAGCACCTCGGGGACGATGCCATTGCGAAAAATCTCCAGTGGCGAGGCCCCCGTGGCCGCGAGCGCTTCAAGAGCACCTTTGTCCACTGTCTCGATGCGCTCGGCGTAGAGCTTGCCGATCATGCCAATGGAGTGGATCGCAATCGCTAGGACGCCCGCAAACGGCCCCGGCCCCACGGACTTGATAAAGGCAATGGCGAGCAGTATCTCAGGGAAGGTGCGGATGGCGTTGAGCAGGAGCTTGCCCACAAACGGAAGCGCCGCCAGCCGGGCTAGGTTGCGTGCGGCTAAGACACCAAAAGGCAGAGCCAGCACCGCGGCAATCGCCGTTCCCAGTGCCGCGATCTGGATGCTCTCCCGAATCCCTTTCAGCACATCAGGAAAGTAGCTGAGCTTGGGCGGGAAGAACATCTGTCGGATGATCTCCCCGATCTCTTTGGTGTTGGGCGGCGCGGAGTTCTGGATGCCGCCCAGCGACCAGCCCACCAGCCCCACGACCAGAAGTGTGTAGAAAACCCGCCAGGCTCTCATATATCCCCCCTAACCCCCGTGAAACGGGGGGAAAATAAGGAAAGTTCTTTTTTGTCCCCCCGTTTCACGGGGGTTAGGAGGGAAGTCATACCAGCCGCCCTCGGAGCCAGGTGGAGAAGGAGTCAATGAGAAACACGACCCCAAACGTGATCAAGATAATGAGTCCGACCCGCGTGTAGTTCATGAGCGAGAGCGACGACTGCAAGACCATTCCGATTCCCCCTGCCCCCACCACGCCCAGCACCGATGCCGCACGAACATTGATCTCAAAGGAGTAGAGTGTGTAGGCGAGAAAATCGGGCCCGACTTGCGGAAAAACCGCGCAGAACGCCTGCTGAAACCGTGTCCCCCCTGCCGCCGCAATCGCCTCCATCGGGCCGGGATCAATGGTCTCGACACTGTCACAGAGGAGCTTACCGACCACCCCGAAGCTAAAGACCAGCAGCGCCAGAAACCCCGCCATCGGGCCAATCCCAAACGAGGCCGCAAGAAGCGTCGCCAGCACCAGATCAGGGACGGAGCGCACCAGATTCAGCACGGCGCGTCCGAACGCGTAGAGCGTCTTTCCCGCCAGAGTCCGTGAGGCGATCAAGGGGAGAGGAAGCGCGAGGAGCGCCCCAAAGAGGCTTGCTGCAATCGCAATGCGAAACGTCTCGATCAGGCGCTTGGTGATCTCGGGGAGGGCATCGGTGGGCCAGGGCTTGCCGTCGCTGGGGAAGAGCTTGCGGAAGAACTCCCCAATGGCGGGGAGGTTCTTGGAGAGCTCGGGGAGGCTAAAGCCCGTTCCCAGTGCGCTCCAGTAGAGCACCCCCGCCACAACCGCCACCGTGAACCAGCCAACACTGGCTCCACCAATCTTGGGGGCGGGGGGGGCGCTCACTCGACTGCGCCTCGGAGATCGTCGGGGCGGATCTTGCGGTTGTAGATGCGCTCGAAGTCCGCCTCTTCCATGCCTTTCGCTGGGCCGTCGTAGACCAATTCACCCGCGCGCAGGCCGATCACGCGGTCGGCGTACTCTTGGGCCATGTCAATAAAGTGCAGGTTGATGAGGGTAAGTAAGTTCTCCTCGCGGCCCAGCTCTCGTAAATCCCGCATGACCTGGTGGGCCGTGGGGGGATCGAGCGAGGCCACGGGCTCGTCGGCCAGCAGGATCATCGGTTGCTGCGAGAGGGCGCGGGCAATCGCGACGCGCTGCTGCTGCCCGCCCGAGAGCTGGTCAGCGCGGACACTCTCTTTTTCGGAGATTCCCACGCGTGCCAGTGAGGCTTTCGCGAGGGCGATATCTTCTTTGGGATAGAGCCCCAGCAGGGTCTTCCAGGTTGGCAGGTGCGCGAGGCGGCCATCTAAAACATTCTTCAGCACGGACTTGCGCCGCACTAAGTTATAGTTCTGGAAGATCATCCCGACCCGCGAGCGCACCCGCCGCAGTCCGGCATCATCGAGGCCCACGAGCTCCACCCCATTGACCTGTAAGCTCCCCGTGGTCGGGGTGACAAGCCGGTTGATGCAGCGGATCAGCGTGGACTTGCCCGCCCCTGAGAGCCCCACGACAGCCACAAACTCGCCCGGTGCAAACGAGAGCGAGATATTCTTAAGCGCCTGGTGGCCGTTGGGATAGGTCACCCCAACTTCTTTGAAGACCACAAGTGGCTCAGCCATGACGAACCAGCCCCCTAACCCCCGTCGAATGGGGGGACAAAGAAGAATTTTCCTTATTTTCCCCCCACCGGGCGGGGGTTAGGGGGGAGGAGATCATTTTTTGGGAGCCGCTTCTGGGGAGGGGGTGGCAGCGGTCTTAGGCTTGGGCATGTAGTTCTCCAGCGGAACACTCATGGCCTTGGCCACATCGCGCACCACGTCGTAGTCGGAGTCTTGCGCCTCGGAGAAGCCCTCGACCTCGTAGATTGCCTTCAGGGTTTTCTTGCCCTCTTCGGTCTTGGAGTACTTCAGTAGCGCTTCTCGTATCTTGGCGACGAGCTCTTTGTTGAGCCCTGAGCGCACGGAGATCGTGTCGTTGGGAATCTCATCGGTCTCGCCGATCTTGATCACTTTGGTCTTGACATCTGGCAGAGTCTTCTCGACTTTGTTGCGCGCATCATCGTAGACGGCGGCGACATCTACCTGGCCGTTGTAGACCGCACGCACCGCGCTATCATGACCGCCCGCAAACATGGTCTGGGCAAAGAAGTTATCCGGGTCTATATTCTTCTTTTTCAGATAGTAGCGCGGAAAGAGATTGCCCGAGGCCGAGGCGGGGTCTACGAAAGCCATGCGCTTGCCCTTGGCCTCCTCAATGCTCTTGATCCCCGAGTCGGCGCGGGTGATAAACATCGAGTGGTAGGTGGTCTTGACCTCTTTGGTGGCGGGAATCTCACGCGCCGTCTTGAGGATGACTTCGGCGGCATTTTTATCTTTTGCCAGAACATAGCCCAGAGTCGGGAGCGAGCCAATGTCTACTTTCTTGCTCGCCATCGCCTCAATCAGCCCGACATAGTCCGTCGAAACAAACGAGCCGACAGGGATTCCGAGCTCTTGTGTGAGATAATCCGCGAGAGGCTTGGCATTGGCGACGGCTTTATCGGCCTCCACGGAGGGCACAAAGCCTAAGATCAGCTTATCGGGGGCTTTATCCTCGGCAACAGCGGGAGTCGAAGAGGTGGCACTACCTCCCGGAGAAGAGGGATTGCAACCTAGTAGCGCGAAACTGGTCAGAGTAAGCGTTGTAGCGATAATGAAAGCACGACGGCGATTTTGGGTCAAAGGAACTCTCCTGGAAACGGGTTGGTATAATGCCAGTAAATATCGCTTGATAGTATACCCGAAAGAAATAAGGAGACCGTGGTGGACGTACTCGAAAAACTGAATCGGCGCTTTGCCGATGCCTACGAAAAACTCTTTAAGGGACAGGGCGATGATGAGCTACGACCTCGCGATATCCTGCGACAAGCCGTTCTGACCATGGAAGATGCACGCAAAGAGGGGCTCAGTGGGGAGATCTTTGTCCCCAATGTCTACACCATCACCGTCGCTATCGAAGATGATGAAGAGCGCCAGCTTGTGCGGGCCTTTCTGGATGCCGATGAGCTTGCCGCGGCGCTTGCCGAGAAAATCGGGCAGCACGGCTACAAGACTCGTGGCCCTCTCCTGGTGATTCTTGAGGAAGTTGAAGCAGGCGAGCGCGTGGAGCGCGTGAAAATCACCTCGAAATGGGAAGCGGCTCTCACGCTCCCCGTTGCCCCGGTAGCTCCCGAATCTGCGCCTGTGGACTTGGGGACTCTCCCGGCCCCCACTCCTAAGCCCATGGGCGAGCCGCTGGCAATCCTCACGGTTCAGAGCGCCGATGGCCACACCCAAGAGCTCCCTCTCACCGCTTCGGGCATGCAGCTAGGGCGGGGAAAGCAGGTGGGTAATACCTTGGTTCTCGAGGATGGCATGGTCTCCAAGAAGCACGCACGGCTCACCTGGGAAGGCAAGCGCTTTGTCCTCTACGACGAAGGCAGCACCAACGGCACCTATGTGGCAGGCGAGCGCGTGGCACCGGGCCGAGGCGTGCCGCTGGCGGAGGGCGATGAGATTCTTTTAGGGCAGACGCGGCTTCGCCTGCACATCCCACAGGACTTTTTAACCGTCCCCTCGCCCTTTGCAAAAACTCCCGCGCTTGCCACACTTGCTCCTGATCTTGGAAGTGCCCCCATCGGCCAGGCTGTCTATCGGCTCCTCAGCGACTCGGGCGAGAGCTTCACGCTGGCATCTCGCATGCTTCTGGGGCGAGCCCTGACCGATGACATCGTGCTGGTGGGCGAGGGGATTGCGCCGCAACATGCCCGCATGACGGTGCGCGATGGCCTCGTCAAGATCGAGGACTTAGACTCCAAAGCGGGAACGGTGGTCAACGGCGAGCGCATTCCCGCCAACTTCCCCGTCGCTCTCTACCCCGGCGACACGATTCAAATGGGTGGGATCACGCTTCAGCTCCAGCAAGGCAGCACCGTATGAAAGAAAGCACAGTATGAGTAGTGCGCTGCTGGTCTTTCTGCGGATTCTCTTTGCAAGCTCACTCTTGGTCTCGATCCTAGCACTACTCTTCTCCCTGAAACGGGAGCGAACTCTTTAAAAATTATGGCTACCCTCTCTCTTCAAATCGCGGCAGATACACACAAAGGCATGCGCCGCTCCGGCAATGAAGATACCTATGGCATCTTCGATGTCCCTGGCTGTGACGCCGCTTTTGTGGTTTGTGATGGCATGGGAGGGCTTCACGCGGGCGATATCGCCGCCAACGAGTCCGTGCGAGTGATCGAGCAGTGTCTCAAGGAAAAGCTCACCGACCCCGCCGCCGACCCCGCTCGCGTGCTGGACCAGGCACTCCGAGCCGCCAACGATGCGGTCAATGGCCTAGCTCGTCCCAAGCTCCCCGGTGATGACGAGCCCACGGTAGGCAGTGAGCCCGCGCCAAGCAATGCGCTCATGGGAACTACCGTGGTCGCAGGGATTGTGCGGCGCAACACGCTCTGGCTCGCGCATGCGGGAGACTCGCGTGGCTATCTGCTTCGTGAAGGCAAGTTCACACGCCTCACCAACGATCACAGCTTTGTGGATGAGCAAGTACGCGCCGGCAACATGACCGATGCGGAAGCCCGCTCATCGCGCTTTCGCAACATGATCACTCGCGCCATCGGGATAGACACCCAGCTAGAGCCTGAGCTGCGCCAGGAGACTTTATTGCATGGCGACACGGTTCTGATCTGTAGTGATGGCCTGACCACCATGCTCGATGATAGTGAGATTGAAGCACTTTTAGACTCCCCAAAAGGCTTGGAGCGCCGCGTTCAAGAGCTGATTGATACCGCCAATCGCAAGGGCGGCTACGACAACACGACGGTCTTGCTGTTGCAGCTCGGAGCGCCCGGAGAGGCATCAAAGCGTCCCGTGGAGCAGCGTGGTGGTGGTATCCCCGCCCCCGAAGGAAGTCCAGAGCGGCGGCGGCGACGCTCTAAGCAACGTGGCCCCTCCCCCATAATGCTCATGCTCACGATCCTAGGAGCACTCGCGTTTCTAGGAATGCTCTTGCTGGCTTTTTCTCCGGCACTGCGCACCAGCCTTGGGGAGCGACTTGGTAGACCCCCTGTGCCCGATGATGTCGCTGTGGGAGGACGGCTCCAAGACTACACAAGGCTCACCTACGACACGACTCCTAAGCGTATCGTGGACTCGCCCCTTGCCCGCCGGACACAGCTCTCTCTTGGGGTGGAAGGGGAAGTGGCCTTCCAGCGCAACTCGGGTGAGCAGGTCGTCACCGTGATGCCCGGTCGGCTGGAGAAAGTGGTCATTGACAAGCTCAAAGTCCCCGATACCCAGCAGGCCGATAGCGACTCGCCCGATAATGAGTGCTACTTAGCCCACGACCCGCAGGGCAATCTGTATATCTCGCGCTCGGATGCAGGGATTATTCTCAAGCTCTCCCGGGAGGGCAAAGAGCTGCTACGAATTCCCAATCTCTACCGCCCAGGAGCGCTCTGTATCGAGCCCAAGACGGGAGATATCTACTACATTGATGGTACCTACCATGTCTTAGCCCTCCGGGCGATCCACAACGCGCCTCCTAAGGGCACGAAAGCAGCTCCTAAGTAGGCCACTATGCCCATCGGCCAGATTGGAAAGTACGAGCGGCTAGAGATCCTGGGGCATGGCGCTTCCGGGATTGTCTACCTTGCCTGGGACACGCTCCTGCGGCGCAATGTCGCGCTCAAGGAGATTCGTGTTGCAGGGCCGGAGCTCGATAAAGTTCTCTCCGAAGCGCAAGTGCTGGATCGCCTGCGCCACCCGCATATCATTGAAGTGCACTCCGTAGACTTACATGAGGGCGTGATTCTTTTAGACATGGAGCTGGTGCGGGGCAAGAACCTCGCGGAGGTGCTTCGTGGCCGTCTGGGAAGCCCTTTGGAGCCTGCGGCGGCGGCGCAGATTGTCCTCGCTGTGCTGGATGCCCTGGCATTTGCCCACGAGCGCCGCATTCTCCATAAAGACATCAAGCCCGCCAATATCCTGATCGGCGATGATGGCACCACGATCAAGCTGACGGACTTTGGCTTGGCGGAGGCACTGGGCACGGCATCGGTAGCGGATGGCGGCGGCACGTACCCCTACATGGCTCCCGAAGACTACGCCGAAAAAGCGGCTTCGGACTGGCGCTCGGATCTCTGGGCAGTGGGTGTGGTACTCTACGAGCTCCTGTCGGGGAAGCGTCCCTTTACGGTCTCCGACACGCGCAACCCCTTTGCCTGGAAAGCGGCGGTTGAGAACGAAGTCCCTCCTCCCACAGGTGTCAGCGAGGCGCTGGACTCGGTTCTGGAAAAAGCGCTGGCGAAGAACAAGGCAGATCGCTTCCAGACCGCCCGAGAGTTTGCCGAGGCGCTAAAAAGTGCGACCGTCGGACTCCCCCTACCCACCCCACCCCTACCCACTCCGGCACCGCCTCCTCCCCTCGCAACTAACGACCTCCCAGATCGCTTTGTTTTCTCCGATGGCACGATCGCACGGACGCTGGATGAGCTGCTCCCAGGAGCGGCACGGAACTGGGATGAGTCCCGGCGGGCGCTGATTGAGGGACGTTTTGCCCGGTTCCTACGCGCTATTGGGGAGCCCTATATCGCGGAGCTGGCAATGGAGCTCTCTGTTCGCGCCGATCTAGGCCCGGATCGAAAGCTACGCGAGTTTCTAGAGCGTGCCCGCCCTGAAGAAGCCGCCCCCGAAGCGGAGGATGCCGAGCATACCGTTCCCTTTTCCACCTTAAAAGAGCGTCTCTCTCGCTTCGAGCGGGCAAGTGAGCTCGCGCCCTTGGGGGGTGGTCAGGCGCAACAGTCCCTCCCTCCTCCGGCGGAGATTAAGATCGAGGCGATGGTACGCAGCAGCCAGGAGAGTGTTCGCTGGTGGTTCATTCCCATGCTCTTGCTGGTTCTGGCCCCTGCCGCCGCGGGGTTTGGCGCGCGGGGCGGGCAGCTCCTCAACGGGCTCGCGCTGACCGGGGTTAGTGGCGCAATGCTCCTGCTCGTCTCTATTGGGATTCGTCAGCCGCTCTGGACCCGGATTCTGTGCCTCTTTCCGGTGGTGCTGGGGGTCATGGCAGGCGGCGTGCTTGCAGCGCAGGCAATCCAGTCGAGCCAAACCCCTGGGGTCTTACTCACCGTCGCGGTGACGGCACTTCTGCCCCTAGGAGTTCTCCTGGTTCAAGCCGCCACCGCCAAGCGCCTCTGGCGGCTCTGGCTCACCCTGGCCATCCTTCTTGCGCTCTTGGCCGCACTGACACTCTTCAATACGCGGTGATGGGTTCAGACTTTAAACGTAAACGCGGTCTGGCCGAACTGGATCGTGTCGCCGCTGGCGAGCGCCTCAGGGACGTTAGCGGTGAGCTTGCGCCCGTTGAGCCGCGTGCCGTTGGTGCTACCAATGTCTATCACGGAGTATCTACCACTCTCAAAGACGAGCTTGGCGTGGCTCCCCGAGACAAACGAGTCGGTGGAGATCACAATGTCGTTGCCTGCTTTTCTACCGACGGTCGTGACGGCGGCTTTAAGCGTGTGTGAGCCCGACGGGCTCTCTAGCCTTGCTCCACTGACACTGCCACTGAGGGCGGCGATCGGGGCGCGTCCGGGGTCTTTGGCACCGAGTGAGCGGCGCTCGGGCTGGGGGACGTTGGGAATCTGGATGGTAAGCTTCACCGAGCCAAACTGAATCGCCTGGCCGTTGGTGAGGGCTTTCTGGCTCCCGGCAGGAAGCGGCTGCCCCGCGACCTTGGTGCCATTGGTGCTCCCCAAGTCTTCGAGAGTGACATAGTTGCCGCCGGAGACAATAAACCGAGCATGGCGGCGGGAGATGGTCGGGTGCGGCAGCGCGACATCGGCGCCCTCACGGCCCACGATACTCTCGCCCACACGGAGCACCAGCTCACGACCACTTTCTTCAATGAGCTTGGGCAAGGGCGAGCCCCCCCCGCCCCCAGGAATGGGGGAACCAATGTGGCTGGCGAGCATGTAGCCACACTCCGAGCAGAAGCCCTCATCGGCAGGCGCGAGGGTGTTGCAGACCGGGCACGCCCCCGCCACAACAAGCGCCCCACCCGCCGCTGAACCCATCCCCTGGCCCCTTCCCTGTTCCAGGGAAGGGGAAGAGCTGCGTTTGGTGTCGTACTCGGCGCGTTTTTGGGGATCTTTGAGCGTGTCGAAGGCATCCATCAGGAGCGCGAACTTGTCCGGGTCTTGCTGGGCCTCGGGGGTTTTCTCGCGCATGGCGGTGCGGATCTCGCTCTCAGTGGCGCTTTGGGAGACGCCGAGAATGGCGTAGTAGTCGGTCATGAGCGTTTTCCTAAGTCCAGGCTGTAGATGGTGCCGATCAGCGTTTTCTCCGCGCCGCCGGTATCGCCGCGCTGGGCGGCTTGGGTGGCCATCTGGACGGTCTTGGCGGCCTCGGTGTTGCCTTGCTGAGTGAACATCTGCTGCGTTTTATTGAGAGCAGCTGTCAGATCGGCGAGGTTGAGCTGCTGGGTGCGCATGCCCATCATGGTTTTCTCCAGATCACGCGCCGCTTGCATGGAGCTGAGCTCTTGCGCGACTAAGGGGTCTGCGCCAGTGGGCACACGGCTCGCATCGCCCGTGAACTCAACAACCGCATTGGCAGTGAGGGTCTCGCGCTGGCCGGTCGCGCCATCGTCCCAGGAGAGGATCACTTTCGCCGTGCGGAAG
>NZ_CBAYMC010000128.1:0-12511 GCF_964826245.1 Armatimonas sp.
GTTATTAATTGTCCTGCACCCGCTTGACTCTCGTATTGGGAAGCATAAGTTTTTAATGGGAATGATGTGGGTAGGAAGCATTTCCTATAGCCTCTATCTCACGCACCATTATATCTTGCGGGTAGTTCTTCAGCTATTTGAAAAACTCCGATTGCCTGACCCAAGTGGAGTTTTGGGGTTGTTGATCGGAGTTTTGGGGAGCCTTGGGTTTGCGCTCCTCTTCCACCGTTTTTGCGAGAAACCCTTTCTGAAAAAGCGACCTGTCAATTAAGAGAGAGGCGTTTCTACTGGGACTGTCTGAACTGGTTGACACTCCGGCTGTGATCGGCTACACTGCCCCCATATGGACCCACAGACACTTGGCGCACGTATTCAGCGCATCCGGCAGCGCCAGAATTTTTCGGTTCGTGATCTGGCGGATAAGGCAGGAGTCAATAAAAATACGATCCTGCGCCTCGAAAAAGGACTCACACCCTCCTACGCCACACTGAACCGGGTCTGCGAGGCACTCGGAGTCCATGTCGCGCAGCTCACACAGCCGGAGCCAGAAGAAGAGCATACCATTGCGCTGCATGCCCGTGCTCTGGAAGGCCGGGAGCCGCTTGCCGCCGACGAGTCGGTTCTGCTCTCGGCGCTACGCTGTCGTCTCCCTGGAGGGCGGGTTAACTCGGCGATCATGGAGCTTTATGGTGAGAGTGAGTCTACCACACACCCCGGCGAGGAGCTGGTTTTCTGTCTGCGAGGCAGCGCTAAAGTCTCGGTTGCCGGACGCACCTATCTCTTAGGGGAGGGCGATGCGGCGACTTTCTGGAGCGCGGAGCGCCATAGCTATGGCCCTGCTGATGACGCTACCGAGGAGCAGCTCCCGGTGATCTTACTGATGGTTTGGGTGGATGCCCGCGAGAGTGAGCGGGTCTGAAAGGGATTTTTAAGATGATACTACAAGCACTGATTCTACCTCTGGCGCTGATGGCGCAGCCGCAGCAACAAGGCCAGCGCGTTCCTCCCGTGGCACAGGCACAGCTGACGCTTCAGGCGGATGGAGCCAAGCAGCTAGGCTACATGCCCATTCGCGCTGATTTGGGGGAGACAAAACCGGCGGGTGTGACCAAGGAACCATCGTATATGGGTAAGCCTCGCTATGCGGTGATTAAGCTGGGAACGGGGCCCAAAGCGGATCATGTCGCCGTTGTGGATGAGCCCGCTGGCGGTGAGTTCAAGATGTACTTCGATGCCAATGGCAATGGTGATCTGACGGACGATGGCGATGGAAAGTGGGTCAAGAAAAACGAGGCACAGGGCCGCACTGTCTATGGAGTCAATAGTGTCGTCGCCAAAGTTACCTACGCCGGGCGCAACGGGCAGGAGACGACGGGCGATTATGGCCTGGGGCTGTACCGGATTGTCTCCGCGACTCCGATGAACTATCTGCTCTACTACCGCGAAGCTGCTCGCGTTGGGGAGATAAAACTGGGCGAAAAGACCTACAAAGTCACGCTGGCGGAAAACGATTCCGATGGCCTTTTTAACAAGCGCATCAACGACGACGGCAAGCCGGTAAACATGCGCGGCGAGCTTCTACCGGAAACCACCAAGCAGAATGCCGTCTGGGTTATCTTTGAGGGTGAGGACAAGAAGAAAACCGCACGCCTCGATGCCCGTGCTCCGTTTACTCTGGATGGCAAGGTCTACGAAGCGCGGATTGGGGCAAATGGTGAGCGCTTTGCTCTCGTTGCCTCAGAGCGCAAGCCCCAAAAGGTGGCGGTCGCTGCGGCACGCAAGCCGCTTCTCGCCGTTGGGATGCCCGCACCAGACTTTACGGTCTACACGCTCGACGGTAAGCCGATCAAGCTCTCCGATCTCAAGGGCAAGATTGTGGTGATGGACTTCTGGGCGACTTGGTGTGGCCCCTGCATGCAGACCATGCCCCATATCGAGAAGACCTGGCAGAAACTCAAGGGCCGCGACGATGTGACGGTGCTGGGGGTCTGTGTTTGGGACGAAAAAGCGGCCTACGAGAAGTGGGTGCCTGAGAACAAAGCCAAGTTCTCCTTCCCGCTGGTCTTCGATCCTGCCGCGAAAGACAATGCTTCTTCGATTGCCTCCAAGCTCTACAACGTGAGCGGCATCCCCACTACCTATATTATTGATAAAGAGGGCAAGATCGCTGCAAGCTTTGTGGGCTCCAAGGATATCCCGGAGGGGGTGGATCCCGCGCTGAAGAAACTCGGAATCCCAGTCGAGTAAAGCCAAAAGAATCGCCCACTAGCAATGTGCTGGCGGGCGATTTTTCTATTATAGTCCGTAAAACTTAGCGGCGTTATCGTGGAAGAGCTTGCGCTTGTCTTCGTCGGAGCTGTCTTTGAGAATCTCATGGAGCGTCTCTACCCAGCCACGGAATGTTGAGGTGAGGTTGCAGACCGGCCAGTCGCCGCCAAACATCACGCGATCTATTCCGAAAGCCTCAATCGTGGGAAGAACCACAGGAGTGAGGGCCTCCGCTTTGTTCATGCCAGGCTTCACGGTCTTGATAATCCCCGAGACCTTGCAGACGATATTGGGGCGCTTGGCCAGCTCTTTCATGTCGCGCTCCCACTGCGCCTGGTTCGGGTTACCCGCCGCGCCGTTGCCGCAGTGGTCGAGGATAAATCTCGTCTTGGGGCACTTGTCCACAAGTTTTGCGGCGTCGGCGAGCTCCGTGGGGCGGATGCAGATATCAAAGCTCAGTCCCAGCTCGCCCAATAACTGAATGTTTTTCACGTAGGTCGGCTGGAGGCAGAGACCTTTGGGAGCGTCAGGGACTTGGAGAACCTGGCGCAGACCCTTGATGTAGGGGCGGTAGGGGCTCTTGGTCAGGGACTTGGCGTAGGCAGCAAAGCCCGGAAGCGCGGGGCGGCACGAGACCACGGCGGCGGCCATGACGGTTTTGTGGCTAGCCGAGAGCCCCGCGACGTACTTTGCCTCCGCGACTTGCTCTTTCGTCGCGACATCCACTTCCATGTAGACCGTCTTGACCACGTTTAGCCCTGCTGTGGCCTTGGCGTACTCGGGAAGTCCCATACTGTGGTTGAGCTTAGGCTCTGTTTTGAGCCAGGGCGGCTGGAATTTCTTAAAATCCCAGAGGTGCTGGTGCGTGTCGATAATCGGAATGGTGTCCATACTAAAAGCGTCCTTACAACGTCGTTAGCGCCGATTGTACCATTTTTTATGGCTGGAAAATACGGCGATAGAGATCGGTCTGAAACAGTCCCTCAGGGTCAAGCTGGTGCTTAAGCATCCGAAACTGCTGGACACGCTCCTCTGTCAGATAGCTCTGGAGGCGGCTGGGGTGGAGCGTGCTGTCCTTGGCAAAGTAGAAGCGCCCCCCGGCGGCAATCACCAAGGCATCGAGCTCCGCCGCCAGAGCCCAGACCTGTTTTCTGTTTTTTGCCGTCAGCTTAAAATCCAGGGCAAACGAGTAGCCATCTACGGAGTGCGTCATCAGAAACGGGTCGGTCCTGTGGCGCTTGAAGACTCCCAGATACGGGACGATTCCGCGCTTCTGGCAGAGCGCGAGCTGATCGGCGAAGCATTTTTCGGCGGTCTCTTTGGGGATAAAGCTCTGGTACTGGATCAGGCCGCCGGGCAGATAGGCGTATTTCCAACCAGGGACATAGTCCAGCAGAAACGCAAAGCCCGCGTGTGTGACATCATGCACTTTTCCCTGCGTGAGTGTCACCGACGAGAGGTACTTGGCGAAGTTGATGGCCCGCATCCCGAGATTGTTGGTGAAGGGCTGGATAAACTTCCACATGATGCTCTTGGGAATGAGCCCAAAGAGTGTGTCGGGGAGCTCCTGGTGCGCCACTTGCAGGGTCTGGGCGGGAATGGTGTCCTCGCCGGGCTTCAGGTAGTCTGCACGATGAATCTGGCCACGTCCGCTCTGCTCACCCGCACCAAAGCAGTCCACCCAGCCGACTAAGTAGTCTGAGTCAGGCAGGTGCTTGTCGAACTCTGAGAACATCTCGCGCCAGTTTTTGACGCCAATCGGCGTCACTCTGAGATGGCCTGAGTGGACTTTCTTCAGCTCGATCTTGATACGGGTAAAGACGCCCAGCATCCCAAAGCCCCCAATCGCCGCATGAAACAGCTCGGGGTTTTGTTCACGGTTGCAGGTGTGCAGCTCGCCCTCGGAAGTTAGTAGATCGAACTCTAAGATATGATCGCCAATCGTCCCGACGCGAAAGTTGTTCTTGCCATGAATGTTCATCGCCGCGGCTCCCGCGAGCGTCGGAAACATCGTCCCCGAGACCACGTAGGGCCACCAGCCATCGCCGAGTGTGTACTGCCAGAGCTGCTTGATCGTCACGCCAGGCTCGCACTCTGCAACGCCTTTTAGGGGGTCCCAGGAGAGAATTCGATTCATGCGCGTAATATCGAGAACCACGTTTTCCGCCCCCAGCGATGCATCCCCGTACGAGCAGCCCGCGCCACGTAAGGCCACAAAACGCCCACTCTGCCGCGCCGCCTCCAGCGCGTCTTTGATCCCCGCTATAGTCGTCGGGCGGAAGACATAGCTCGTGGTGTGGGTGTTCATGCCCCACGCACTCACCCGCTCCACTCGGTCTTTCGGAAGCACGCAGCTCAAAACTTTAGCCTCTGCATGATCGGCGAAGGGAGGGCACGGATAATCGCAAAGACATACTTGAGAATCCCGGGGACATAGACCACGCGCTTGCCTGTCCGCGCCGCTGCTAAAATCTGCCGCGCTGCCTCGGCGGCGGGGAGCTTCTTGCCAACATGCTCTGCGGCCATTGGCGTGTCCGTCGGGCCGGGCTTGATGGTGACAACGCGGACACCTTTCGTGCCCACGCGGTTTCGAAGCGACTCTAGGTAGCTCTCGAAAAATGCCTTGCTCGCGCCATAGACCGGCTTAGGGGCACGGCCACGATCGCCCGCCACGGAGCCGATTCCCACAATCGTGCCACTGCCTGCCTGCCCGAAGCGCTGTGCTGCCTCGTTGAGCCACGCCACGGCACCTAAAATATTGACATCTACCATCTGCTTGTCTTTCTCAAAGCAGAACTCATCGGGGCCGACAGAGGGCATCACGCCCGAGGCGTAGACGATTAGGTCAAGCCCGCCAAGCTCTAAACAAATCTGCTGAAAGAGAGCGGGAGCTGCCGCGAAGTCCGTGACATCGTGGGCATAGTTTCGGATATTCTCGCCGCTTGGTTCTGTGCGCCGAGCGACCGAGGCGACCTGGCAGCCGCTTGCCGCAAGCTGCAAGACCAGCTCACGCCCGATCCCCGAAGAACCTCCCACGACAATGGCCCGGTAAAATTGCTGTGACATACACCCTAGATTATGGGTGTTTCATCGTTTTCGCTACAGTTGCTGCGGTTTTTTTCTTTGCTGCGGTGGCGGGCTTTGTTTTCGCCTTTGCTTTCGGTGTCGCGGCTTGGCCGTAGAAGACCACGGGGAGCTTGCCGGGGCGGTTGGGCGAGACGAAGTCCTGCCAGCTCTTGGGGACGGTCATCGTGCTAGGGTTGCCATCGCTGACATAGAGTTTCCCCGCTTTTTCGAGGCGCGCGAAGACATGCTCAAAGTAGCCTGGGTCAACACCGATGCGATCTACTTCTTTGGGGTTGAAGCGCTTGTCGCCCGGGGCAAAGGACTCATCCCCCCAGGCCTTGAAGGCGACTAAGTTCTTGTACTGGCCTTGTGGGTCGTTGAGGATAACTCCCCAGGTGCTCTTGTCTTTGGGGTAGGAGCCGTAGGGGACACAGAATGTGTCCATCGTGGCATTGGGGGCGAGCTTGCGAATATCGCGCACACAGCCCCAGACGGCCTCGCGCACTTGGGCAGCGTTCATCGGTGCCATGTTCTTATGGGCAAAGCTGTGGTTGGAGAGCTCGTAGCCGTTGGCAACGAGCCACTGGCACTTTTTCGCTTCAAGTCCCGCTTGCCAGAACGGCGTCGGGTTGTAGGAGGACTTGGGGAGTGCAAAGAAGGTGCCTGCACGGGGCCACTTCTCTCCGTACTTCTTGTGGTAGCTCTCTAAAATCCCCAGGATGCAGTTCGGCGCAATGGAGCCATCGGGCTTCATCCAAAACTGCGAGCCACGGGCATCGTCAAAGGTCAGTACAACCGGGGTCATGCCCGCAGGAACCGCTTGGAGCTTCTCGGGGATATAGATATCGCGGGCATTCATGGGATACCAGCCCGCCTTAACCATCATGTCCAAGTGCTTGCGGAAGGCCGTTCCCGGAATATTCAGGCCGCGCTTATCGTACTTTCCGCCCTTCTCATCCACGGAGTGGTACATGATGATCGGAATACGCCCGATCTCATTGGCCTTGAGCTTGATCGCCTCAGGGCTAGCGGTGGCAGGAGCCTGTGCGTATGCGACTCCGGTGTTCGCCGTGGCGAAGAGGGACGACGTGCTCTTGTCCACAGTACGGAGGGAGAAGGCAGCTCCTCCGATAGCTGCGGTGCTTCCGGCAGCCAGGAGAAGGGTAAGGCGCTTAGTGTTCATGATTTGCAGCTAACAGTCTATCAAGTTTACGTACTGTTCACCAATGAAAAAACACTATACTGCGGCGCGTGCATGGCCCTCTAGCCCTTCGTAGCGGCCAAATATCTGGGCGACTTCGGCGAGGGATTTCGCGGTCTCTTGGTCAAAGTGGAGGATGCTGGATTTTTTCAAGAAATCATCCACATTGAGCGGCGAGGCAAATCGGGCACAGCCTGCGGTGGGTAGCGTGTGGCTCGGCCCCGCAACGTAGTCTCCCAGTGCGGCGTTGCTATGTGGCCCGAGCAAAATAGCCCCCGCATTCTCGATACGCGGCAGCACGGTCCAAGGCTCGGTGCAGAGGACGTGCAAGTGCTCTGGAGCGTAGGCATTGATTACCGCAATCGCCTGGTTGAGGTCTTCGGTGAGGGCTAGAAAAGAGCGCTCGGCCAGCGCCTTACGCACAATATCGGCGCGGGGTAAGTCCCTCAGCTGGCGCTCAATGGCT
Organism: Armatimonas sp.; assembly: GCF_964826245.1. NCBI lineage: Bacteria > Bacillati > Armatimonadota > Armatimonadia > Armatimonadales > Armatimonadaceae > Armatimonas > Armatimonas sp. The sequence continues at coordinate 7,002 of NZ_CBAYMC010000128.1, forward strand.
TCGAGAATGGCCTCCGCAATCGGCTCACTGCTACTGGCCAGGAGCGCGGAGTTGAGCGGGTCGTGCTCGGTCTGGCAGATCAGCTCACGGGCGGCTGTCTCCGGGTCGGTGGTGTGATCCACGAGCACCGCGACCTCGCTGGGACCGGCGAGCATGTCTATTCCGACCGTGCCAAAGACCTGGCGCTTGGCCAGATTGACATAGACATTGCCCGGTCCGACGATCTTATCCACTCTTGGGATGCTCTTGGTTCCGTAGGCCAGCGCCCCGATTGCCTGCGCCCCGCCAATCGCATAAATCTCCGTGATCCCTGCCAGCGCTGCCGCTGCGAGGGTGCCATCGGGAGGCAGGCCGGTCTCCTTGGACGGTGGCGTGGTGAGCGCAATCTCTTTGACCCCCGCGACGCGTGCCGGAACCCCGACCATGAGCACGGTGCTGGGGTAGGCCGCCGCGCCGCCGGGAATGTAGATGCCTACTCGGCGCAGCGGAGAGATTTTTTGGCCGAGCAGCTCCCCCGCACTCCCAAGAGTCACCCAGGATTCTTTGAGCTGCCGCCGGTGAAAGTCCGCGATCCGCGCCGCTGACTTCTCCATCGCGGCCCAGAGTGGAGTGGCTTGAATGCGCACTGTCGCCGCCGCAATCGCGTCATCAGGGACACGGAGCACGCTTGCCTCGGCAAAATCAAAGCGCCGCGTGTAGGCCAGAGCGGCAGTGTCGCCGTCGGTTTTGACGGCGGCGAGAATCTCACGGACAGTCTGTTCCGCAGAGTCTTGGATGTCGGAAAAACGGGTATCAAAGAGGGCACGGGCGGACTCTAGGGTGGCGGACTGGGGGGAAGTAAGACGGAAATCTAGGCGGTGCATAGGTTGGTATTGTACCCGGTTGCCCTCCTCTGGTTTACCCTCCTCTGGTTTACCCTCCTCTGGTTTACCCTCCTCCCCCGGCCCCTCCTCCCAATCCTGGGAGGAGGGGGAGGAGGGGGGAGAGGGGCTGATATACTTTAGACAGCATAGCACCATTGAGGAGTTCCTGTAGTTATGGCGGCAAAAGAGGCACAAGCACGAGTCAAGATTAACAAGCTACTCGAAGTGGCTGGATGGCGCTTCTTCGACGATGCAAGTGGGAAGGCAAACGTTGCACTAGAACCCAATGTGACCTTGACTCGTGATGCAGTTGATGAACTTGGGGAGAACTTTGAAAAGATCTCCAAAGGTTTTGTGGATTTTCTGCTGCTTGATATGCAGGGCTTCCCACAGGTGGTCTTGGAGGCGAAAGCGGAGCATACTCAACCGCTGACTGCAAAGGAGCAAGCCAGGACATATGCTAAATCTCTGAACTGCCGCTTTGTGATTCTTTCTAATGGGAACCTGCATTATTTTTGGGATCTTAAACAGGGGAACCCTCAGCAGATTTCGAGCTTTCCAACTCCTGAGTCGCTGACGAGCTATGTGGAATTTCAGCCTGATGGGGAGAAGCTCGCGGGTGAGCCTGTCGAGCGTGACTATATTGTGCGGACACAGCTTCCCGGCTATCAAGACTTGGCAGGTTGGAAAAACGAGGCCGAGCGTAGTGTGTTTGTGGAGAAGAACCATCTGCGCTTTCTGAGGGAGTATCAGCTTCGGGCAGTGAAGGCACTTCAGGCGGCGGTTCGTGAGGGAAAGTCACGGTTTCTGTTTGAGATGGCGACGGGGACAGGAAAGACGCTGACATCGGCGGCGGTGCTGAAGCTGTTTCTGCGGACAAGCAATGCGCGTCGGGTGCTGTTTCTGGTGGATCGGCTGGAGCTGGAAGACCAAGCACAGAAAGCGTTTGTGCGTCTGCTGAAAAACGACTACTCCACCGTGATCTATAAAGAGCGCCGCGATGACTGGCGCAGGGCAGAAATTGTAGTCACGACGGTGCAGTCGCTTTTGACAAATAATAAGTACCGGACGCACTTTTCGCCGACGGACTTTGATCTGGTGATCTCCGATGAGGCGCATCGGTCAATCAGTGGGGATGCGCGGGCGGTCTTTGAGTACTTTGTGGGCTATAAGCTGGGGCTGACAGCCACGCCACGGGACTATCTGAAGAGCTTTGACTCAAGTGCGCCCACAAGCCGTGACCCACGCGAGCTGGAGCGCCGCCAGCTTCTAGACACCTACACGACCTTTGGGTGCGAGTCGGGGGAGCCGACGTTTCGGTACTCGCTGCTGGATGGGGTGACCGATGGGTTTCTTATCAATCCCAAAGTGGTGGATGCTCGGACGGATATTACGACGAAGCTGCTCTCGGAAGAGGGCTACGCGGTCGTGGTGGCGCGTGGCGAAGAGTCGGAGGAGGGAGACGCGGAAGAGACGTTCTTTCATCGGGACTTTGAGAAGAAGTTTTTCTCGGAGCCGACCAACCGGATGTTCTGTGAGACATTTCTGCGCCACGCACTCGGTGATCCTATCAGCGGGGAGCTTGGCAAGTCGCTGGTCTTTGCCGTAAGCCAGGCACACGCGACAAAGCTCACCCAGATGCTCAACGAGCTGGCCGAGGTGCTCTTTCCGGGTAAGTACCAGTCGGACTTTGCGGTGCAGGTGACATCGCTGATTCCCGGCGCACAGCAGTATACGATCAACTTTGCCAACAATAACCTGCTGGGCTCGGGGAACTTTATCGAGAGCTACAAGACTAGCAAGGCGCGGGTCTGTGTGACGGTGGGGATGATGACGACCGGCTACGACTGTCCGGATATTCTCAACCTAGCGATGATGCGGCCCATCTTCTCGCCGTCGGAGTTTGTGCAGATCAAGGGGCGCGGGACACGCAAGCACACCTTCACGGAGAACCTCTTCGACGAGGAGCTGAAAGCACAGATCGTCAGCGCAGACGCGGAGAAAGTCGCTTTTAAGCTCTTTGATTTCTTTGGGAACTGTGAGTACTTCGAGGAGAAGTTCAACTACGATGAGATTATCGAGCTGCCACGCCTGCCCACAGGGAAAGTAGGAACCGGCGCACCACCGGGGCCACCGCTGCCCTCCGTTGGGCTCTATGAGAACCATGCTCCCGACCCGCTGAAGCTGATCCGGGAGGAGCAGGTGGGGCTGCTGGGGATGAAGATCGATCGGATGCTCTTTCAGAAGTTTGAGGAGATGGTCAAGGCAGACACGACACTGGCAGAGCATGTCGCGGCGGAGCGCTGGGAGCAGGCGGTGGCCTATGTGTCGGAGAAGGTGCTGGAGAAACCGACTGAGCACTTTACCCTGGAGAAGCTCCGTACGGCGGTCGGGGTAGATCGGCGGCTGGGGCTGCGGGAGATTCTGGAGAAGGTCTTTGGGCGGATCGCGCGCTTCAAGTCGAAAGAGGAGCTACTGGCCGAGGAGTTTGAGAAGTTCGTGCTGGCGTGCAAGGTGGAAGACGTGGAGAACCTCGATGCGCTGCGCTACTTCTTCACGGCGTACCTAACCGATAGCCACCTGCGCGGGATTCTGGAGAGCAAGCGCCTCACGGAGCTCAATACCAACCCCAATTTTGGGATCGCTGACTACCGCGCCGTACCGGAGCCTTGGCGGACACGGATTCCTGAGTACATCAAGGACTATGTCTCGCTTAATGCCTTTCTGTGAGCTTGCCCCGCTTTGCGGCCATCTCCCCCCGCTTCGCGGCCATCTCCCCCCGCTTCGCGGCCATCTCCCCCTCATGGTTCGTTCCTCACCGGGAAGAGGGGCAGCGCAGTAAGGGACGAACGGAGCAGGGAGATGCATCCCTCTTCCCGCGACGAAGGAGCCGCCCCGAGGGCACCCGGGGGAAGAGGGTCGCCGTCTCAGCGGCGGGGAGATGGCCCGAAGGGGCGGCGGGGAGATGGCTACACCGGGTAGAATTCCCGCATGCTTGATGCGGATACGAAACGACGGATTGACTCTTGCCGGGATATGTTGGTGGGGAAAGTGCCTGACCCCAAGAGCCAGGTGGAGCAGATTACGATTGCCCTGATCTACAAGTTCATGGACGACATGGACGCGGCATCGGAGGAGCTGGGGGGGAAGCGGACGTTTTTTGCCGGAGAGTTTGAGCGCTACGCGTGGCCTAAGCTGATGGCCCCGAGCCAAGGCGGCTTTGAGATGCTGGCGCTCTACTCCGAGGCTATCGCGCGGATGAACGAGAACCCCGGGGTGCCGGAGCTGTTTCGGACGATCTTCAAGAACGCCTACCTGCCCTACCGCGACCCGGAGACCCTGCGGGCATTTCTCAAGGAGATCAACACGTTCTCCTACGACCACTCGGAGAAGCTGGGGGATGCGTTTGAGTACCTGCTCTCGGTGCTGGGGAGCCAGGGGGATGCGGGGCAGTTTCGCACGCCGCGCCACATCATTGATTTCCTGGTGGAGGTGGTCGATCCCAAGAAGGATGAGCGCGTCCTCGATCCCGCCTGTGGCACGGCGGGGTTTCTGATCTCCAGCTACAAGCACATTGTCAAGCAGAACTCGCGCACCCGTCCCGGCGACCTGCTCACCGCCGATGAGCGCACGCGGCTGGCGAAGAACTTTATCGGGTATGACATCTCCCCGGACATGGTGCGCCTCTCGCTGGTGAATCTCTACCTGCATGGCTTTCTTCAGCCGCAGATCGAGGAGTACGACACGCTCACTCAAGACGAGAAGTGGAACGAGCACGCCGATGTGATCCTGGCAAACCCGCCGTTTATGTCGCCCAAGGGGGGCATCAAGCCGCACAAGCGCTTCTCGGTGCAGGCGACCCGGAGCGAGGTGCTGTTTGTGGACTACATGGCCGAGCATCTCACGCCGGGCGGTCGGGCGGGGATTGTGGTGCCGGAGGGGATTATCTTCCAGAGTGGCACGGCCTATAAGCAGCTCCGCAAGCTCCTGGTGGACGACTTTCTGATCGCCGTTATCTCCCTGCCCGCCGGGGTGTTCCAGCCCTACAGCGGTGTCAAGACCTCCATCCTCGTGCTGGACAAGCGCCTCGCCAAGCGCACGGAGTCGGTGCTGTTTGTCAAGATCGAGAGCGACGGCTTCTCCCTGGGCGCCCAGCGTCGGGAGATCGCACAAAACGACCTAGAGACCGCCAAGCCCCACCTCGCCGCGTGGCGCACCGCGCTGGAGCAGGGGATACCCTTCGAGGCGAGTGGGTGGGGAAACCTGAGTGTGGTGGAGAAGTCCAAGATCGCCGAGACAGGGGACTACAATCTGAGTGGAGATCGGTATCAGGAAAATACTGCAAATTCTACGTCGTACGCTATGGTTGAACTGGGAAGTGTCGTAGATATTCTAGATAGTCGCCGTCGCCCGATTACAAAACATGACAGGGTTTCCGGCTCTTATCCTTACTATGGGGCGACTGGAATAGTTGACTATGTTCACGAATATATTTTCGACGAACCACTTGTTCTCCTAGGAGAGGATGGGGCGAAATGGGAAGCAGGGGAGCGGTCAGCATTTAAAATTAGTGGCAAGACGTGGGTAAATAACCATGCTCATGTACTACGTCCGATACGGGAAAAGATTTTCGATACATATCTAGTT